>WAML01000226.1 GCA_015522345.1 Desulfurococcales archaeon | reverse complement strand
TTCAATGATCTTAACCTTTTGTTGTTTTGGAGTAAGCTTCCTTATTTGCTTAAGATAATAGTCTAATGCATCGGCTATACCAGTATAGCCCAAGAGTCTAAGATACTCTCTCAACGACGCTAGGCCACGAAGCAAGTGTGCTGCCTGGCTAGGGGTAAGACTAGTGATATACATAGGATCTTCTAGTACATTGGTATGCTTAATTAAATAGTTGTACCTCAGCCTTGCATCGTCTTTGATGTATCTAGTGAACATATATTGTTTTAATCCTTGCCTAAATGTTTCTTCATTTAGTAATTGTTTAACGGTCTGCGAGACCACGGTGTTAAACTGGTTCATAACTGGTGTTAAACTAAGTGTTAAACCATGAGTGTTAAACAAGTTAAACGAATCTGATGATCTTGAGGTCCGAGAGGCCTCGCAGCCGCCCCAAGCTGGGATCGGGCCGCCACTAATTTCTAACCTAACTTCATGTGTACTAATTACTCTAATTTCTATACATAACTCGAGTTGATTGACTCAAACAATACATTGTCTTTAAGTTCTTTATTGTTATTATGCAGGTAGTGAATTTCTTATTATTTGGTATAACTTATCATTAACATATTATACAGCAAGCTTACTTTTAGCTGATATTTATATCCTTTGCCATAGCTTCTTAAAGGATTCTATTACTTGTCTTGCTTCTTCTCCTTCATATATTGTTATAGTTTCTATGTTTTTGTGGAATCCTCTTTTTGTCATATTTGGCGAACCTATTACTGCGTATTCTCCATCTACAATGTATATCTTTGAGTGTATGAATTTTTTATCCACAATCTTGAGATGTAATTTATTATCTTTTCTCTCTTTTTCAGTAAGCTTATAGCCTATATAAGCTCCAAATAGTGCTGTGAGAATACTTAAGGGACCTAGTATTAATCCTGCTAAAAATCCTATTATACCACCAGCTAATACCGCTGTCTCCGAATACTCTATTCTTTGGGCTTTCGACAATATTTCAATACTTCTTCTATGCCATTTTTCTTTACTATTACTCGTTATAATAAAGACTTTGACTCGTTTAGATAGTTTAGCAAGGAGATTGGCATAGCTAGGGCCAATCCAGGGAGAAACAACTACAACATATTCCCTGGCAGATTTTAGCCTACCTTCAATAAATGAGCCAACATTCCTACCAGTAAATACCCTCAAGCCAGTACACCTAATCTAAGCACATGATATTATAATTTAGTCACTGGTTAGTTAAACAATACTATTTTATGAAGCAAATATAGTTCGTTCTAATTATTTGATAGAGTATATTAATTTAGACCTCGTCTTTTGCTTAAATAATTTAGCTCAATTTTCAAAAACATGTATTTGTTAAAAATAGATTAACTGCTGTTGTTTGAATCATGTAGCTACAAAGCAATAATACGAAACAACAGTAAGTGGAGAAATAATTATCTTGAAGGATTTTGGACACGACGTGATTATAGAGATAACTGGTATAATAGTTCTTTCTCTATGTAGCAATTATTCTAGGGATATAGTTAGAGAGGCTTTAGAATATGATCTTGTGTAGAGACGCTATGTATAGCTTCGTTCTCCTAATATCTATTCTAGTATTGGCTATGCTGAAAATGATGTTGTTGAAGTAGATAGTCTTTATTATTAATAACTATAATTATCTACAATGGTGTAGCGTTAGTGAGAGCTAAGGGAGTAATTCTACTAGTCTTGGCAATAGTTCTCATCATAGTCTATGCCTATGGATTATTCATAAATCCTAGTATGAAGGTATTTGGTATAGAAATAGCTTTATTGTTGACGCGTATAGCTGTATTCATATTCATATTAATAGTATCGATAGTGTTAGGCTACATAGGGTATTTATGGTCTTCTAGAGAATCTACTAAGTCTCTAGAAGAATATGTTAGTGAGTATAGGAGAGAATCATCAATTATAGAAGAGAGGGAGTAGAAGTCGTGCTTAAGACAAAGATTCTTGTAACAATAGGTCCTGCATCAAACAATGTAGAACTCGTTGAATCCTTTCTTAGAGAAGGCGTAGTAGGCTTTAGAATAAACTTTAGCCATGGAGACAAAAATACTTGGACACAATACATTAAAGTAATAAATGAAGCTAGTGAAAAAATAGGTTGTTACCCAGCAATAATAGGGGATCTACCTGGTCCACAAATAAGAATTGGTGATTTTAGAGAATTTACTGTATTTCGTGGAGATAAAGTAAGGATTGTATATAGTGATAGAGTTAGAGAAGAAGAAAAGATAATTCCACTACCTAGTAAAAAAGTATTTGAAGTCGTTGAAGTAGGCGATGTAATACTATTGGATGATGGTAGGCTAAGACTTCATGTAGAAGAAGTAGGTAGTGACTATATAGAATTAACTGCTTTAAACGATGGAGTAGTTTATCCTAGAAAAACAATTCTTGTATCAGGAAAAGATATTCCTTTACCTACTCTAACACACAAAGATGTAGAAGCAATAAAGTATGCTATAGAGAACAAATTCACTTACTTAGCCCTAAGTTATACAAGAAATAAAAGGGATGTCCAGACTTTAAGGAATTTATTGAATAAACTTGATGCAAGCAATATAGGTGTTATAGCTAAAATCGAGACTAAGAGTGCTGTAAATAATCTACGTGAAATAGCTAGTGCATCAGATGCTATACTAATAGCACGCGGAGACCTTGGAATGCACTATAGTCTAGAAGAGATACCTCGT
>WAML01000225.1 GCA_015522345.1 Desulfurococcales archaeon | reverse complement strand
TACTAGATGTACTCTAGGAGGCCTTTTCCATGATGCTTTGGCTTTTCCTCTTTTGCAACAATTTTTTCTTCAGGTAGTTTAACTATCTCTTTAGCTTGATTCCAAGAATTTACTATTTCCAAGAGTATTCCTTCTACTTCTTCTTTTGATGGGTTTTCGGAGTTTAATTCATTAACTAGATTTATAACGAGTTCTGCAATATTTCTTGGCGCTTTCATGTATTTCGCTAGAACATCGATTTCGTCATAGAATGTACTCTCCGTTTCTTCTACTGAGGATTCAAGTTCTTCTCTAAACTCTATTGATAACCTGATAACGGCGTCTTCGGGAGATATAGTTCTATATACGAGATCTCTTATTGTAGTTGGTGTAGTTGTTTTTGAAAGAACTACAGTTAAATGAATAATAGCTGGTTTAATACTATACTCCTTTATTTCTTCATCAACTTGCTTTAATTTACTACTCAGTTCTTTATAGGTGGTTTTAACTATTATCTGTGGCCTAATAGACAGATTTACCCAGTTTATCATTGATGGATCGTGTTTTATAGATAAGTCCACTATATTGAATCCCTTGCCTTTATCCTTCCAGCCCGGTATTTCATCTACACGATATATATCTATGCTCCCAGGATAACTTAGTACTCCTCCATTTGGTAGTACAGTCTTTATTCTATCATGGATGTGTCCAAAGGCTATATAGTCTGCGTAAGGTAATTGCCCAAGTTTTAGTACTGCGTCGTAGGGAAGATACTCTTGAATACTATAGTGTCCTACAAGCACCTTATTGTAGCTACTATGTTCTTTAAAGAAGTTCTCTGCCTGCAAAAGAAATTTTGGTACAAGTTCTCTAGCTTTACGCTTAAACGGTATATACGGTATAGCATATACTGTTAAATTATTTGAGTCGTCAACCAGCTTCACTCTATCCATGGTAGTAGTAGCGACTCCCAAAACTTTTACACAATCAAGTACATCCTCAAGTATGAAAAGAGGCATTAAATCTCTTCTCTTAGGATAGTCATGGTCTCCAGGAGTCACTATTACTTTGACTCCTTTACTACATAGTTTCCTCAAACAATCAATAGATGTCTTTAAAGCTCTATTGCGAGGCCGTGGCTCATCAAATAAGTCTCCGCTTATAACAACTATCTTTATATGTTCTTTTGCTATATAATCTATAGCTTCATCGAATAATCTATATACATCAAGCTCTCTAAACTCGTATCCATATTGTTGTTTACCAAGATGGATATCGGCTAAATGAGCTAGAAGCAAATGTTTCTTACCTCTTATATACCTATCCACTTCTTATCCTAATATACCTAGACTAGCTAGAACGTTTTATCAAATATATAAGGTAGTTGATAATATACTAGAATACCTAGGTGTAGTAGTTCCATAAGCCCGTGGGTAGCCGAGGTAACCCGATGAGGATAGAGGCCGCGGGTGTATCACAATAACTATTTTGAAGGTCTACAGGTATGTCGATACAATTACTAACTCCTACAGATATAATAATTGATTCACGAGAACATAGTAAAAACCCTGTTTTTGAAAAAGAGTTTAAGAAAAGAGGGCTTCGCGTAGCTATACAAAAACTTGAAGTAGGAGATTTCCTACTGCTTGCATCTAGCGGTAAGAAGCCATTGCTTGTTGAAAGAAAGACTATCTTTGATTTTCTGAATAGTATTAGAGACAATAGAATATGGGAACAAACGATTATGTTGAAAGAAGCAGCTGAAAAAGATGGCCTTCAACCATTCATTGTATTAGAGGGATGGCTTGGATTAATTGAGAAATATAGTCAGTGGAGAATACAAAGTGTTCTACGTGTAATAGATACTATATTACTTGAATATAATGTACCACTCATTAATACTCCTAATAAAAAAGCTACTATAGAATGGATTGCCGCTAAATCAAAGAGTCTTGGTAAAACAGAGGAGAAGAGAATATATAGGCTTAGAGTTGAAAAGAAGCCTATGAGCATACATGATAGAATACTCTATGTAGCAGAGGGCATAGTAGGTCCTAAGCTAGCGAGAAAATTACTAGATCATTTCAAAACACTTAAAGCACTAGCAAACGCAAGTATAGCTGAACTAATGAAGATCGAGGGCATCGGTGAAAAAAGAGCTATAGAAATATATTCTATATTTAATACAGTTTGGAGGCCTATAAGTAGGGATAAGAATAAGTGATAAACTTATTCTATAACCTCGTCTATGTATATCGTAGTATAGTATATAGAGTATAGTATGTAGTAACGAACTACACTCTATACCATATAACGTGGTGAGGCCGCACAAAACTATGTCTCATACATACTTAGATAAAATGATAAAATACTTTGTTGAAGAAGTTCGTTATGGACATAGCATAGACTGGTACTTGATAAAATTATCGAGTACAGTATCTTCTATAGAGGATCTTTGCAGAAATAACGTCTGCGATCCTAGAGAGTTATTCAAAGACTTTATTAATGACTATAGAATTAGAGATTCTCTCAAACCTCTCGCATGTAATAAAGATGTTGTTGAAAAGAATGTACTGGAGAATCCTCGTTTCCGTAACTTAAGGAAATATCTGGAGATGCTAGTTGAAGTACTTAATAGTATTGAGTGTTCTGGAGAAGAAGCTAGAGGGGTAGAAACTATTGAACGCCCTGCTACATGGCGTCTTGAATCAGAGGATTATATCTCTAGGAAACAGGAGAGAGAAGTTTTATTGAAGAAATTGAGGAAGAAAAGGTTTAGCGTGGCTTCGGACATAGGGTTCAAAATAACTCTTGCTTCACTAGTTATGTTTGTTATAGTAATAGCACTGCTTATACTAAGGATCATTGGGTGGTTTTAGATGATTTTAGTAGAATACTTAATAGTGTCTTCAATAATAGCTTTTACTATAACGTTCATAGGTGTTGATGCATGGCTTTATGTTTCTAAAAAGCTCAATTTAGTTGGTAAAGACATGAATAAGTATGAGGAGAGATATGTCTCTGAAGCAGGCGGTGTTTGGGTAGCTGTTGGCGCGAGTTTTGGAATACTTGCACTAATTGCTCTCTATAGATACATCAATGGATATTATTACAATATGGAGTTGTTTATGGCTCTTAGCCTATTATTATTCATGGCCAGCTTTCTCGGTTTCTTAGACGATCTACTGGGTTGGAAGAAAGGATTGAATATATGGCAGAGAATAGTCTTTATGGGGCCTCTTGCACTACCTCTTGTAGTTATAAAAGCTGGAGTATCTACTATGGCTATTCCCGTTATAGGTAAAGTGAATTTTGGCATATTCTATCCACTTCTACTAGTCCCAGTAGGTGTTATAGGGGCTGCTAATGCATTTAATATGTTGGCTGGATATAATGGTCTTGAAGCAAGCATGGCTATAACTTTAATGTTGTTTACGGGAGTCTACGCTTATTTAAAGGGGATTGAACCTATAGTCTATGCTTCTATAATCATGATGGCTGCCTTAATAGCGTTTTTAAAGTATAACTGGTTTCCAGCTAAAGTGTTTCCAGGAAATAGTATGACATACGGGTTTGGCGCATATTATGCTAGCTTAGTTATACTAGGTAATTTTGAGAAGTTCGGTGTTCTCTTGTTTACATTATATTTTATTGAATTAGCATTGTTTATTAGAGGACTTAAGAATGGGGTATACAAGGAGAACTTTGGAATTCCTAGTCCCGATGGTACACTGAAACCACCTTATGAGAAATCATATAGTTTAACGCATCTAGCTATAAAATTGCTTATAAGAACTAGAGGCTATGCTACTGAGAGAAGCGTTGTTGCTCTACTTGTAGGTCTCCAGATTATTGTTGGGTTAATAGCTATGTATGTATCTTATTATGAAATTATATAAATTATTTCTTTTCCATTAACTTTATGTATTCCATTAGAAAGTCTTTTACTTTAACTATTATATCTTCTGCAACTATATCTTCAAT
>WAML01000224.1 GCA_015522345.1 Desulfurococcales archaeon | reverse complement strand
ATATATACTTGTATGTTGCGGCTTTAGCTATAATTGTAGTAGGAGTTACTATAGGCTATATACTGATTACTTCTCCATTCACAAGTAGTGAAAAAACCATAGTAATCTACACATATGAGAGTCTGCTAGCGTGGGGCCCGAATCCCAATGAGACTTGGGCAAAGGTATTCACCGAATTTGAAAAACGAACTGGAATAAAAGTAGAAGTAGTAAAGTTTAGTGATGCTGGAGAAGCTCTTTCTAAAGTTATAGAAGAAGTTAAATCAGGCAATGTAAGAGCTGACATAATAATAGGAGTAGATAATATACAGATTATTAAAGCTAAACAAGAAGGTGTCTTAGAGAAAATAAAACCATCAAATCTAGACCAAATACATGACTGGCTAATACAAGCCTATGATCCAGAGCTCTACGCTATACCCTACGACTACGGCCTTATAGCCTTCGTTTACGACACGAAATATATTAGCGATGATGTAATGGATAATCTTTCATTTGAATCATTCTACACTAGTGATTTAGGGAAAACACTTGTTGTAGAAGATCCTAGGACAAGTAGTACTGGCTTAAGCTTCCTACTCTACCAGATTACTGTTTATGAGAAATATCTTGGAAAAGACTGGCGTGAATGGTGGGTTAAGGTAAAGCCTAAGGTAGAGAGGAGTTGGGGAGATGCTTATGATAGGTTCTTAAACGAAGAATACCATATAGTTGTAAGCTATGCAACTGATCCAGCATATTCTATGCTATTCTATAATTCCACTAGATATAAGGCAGCATTAGTTAAATATAATGGTAAACTCCTTGGATGGCTACAGATTGAAGGAATAGGTTTAGTCAAAGGAGCTCCTCATAAAGAAGAAGCAATAAAGTTTATTGAATGGTTCTTAAGCGTTGAAGTTCAGAAGGAAATCCCGTTAAATAACTGGATGTATCCAGCAAACAAGTATGTAAAACTACCAGAGGTCTATAAATACGCTATAGATATGAGTAAAGTAGAAGTAGTAAATCTAAAAATGCCTATAAATGAAATAGCAAGTAACTTAGATAAATGGATTGAAGAATGGATTTCAATAATGGGTGGCTAGAGAATAAAGGGGCTTACATTGAAGAATACGAAGCAATTAACGATAATACTAGCTATAACATTAGCCATATACGCGCCCGTACTGTATGGATTACGTGATGCCTTCATCGATGATAAAGGTTTTTTAACAATAGACTACATCGTTGGTACTCTCTCTAAACCCCATATAATTAATTCTCTAAAATTCACATTTTCACAGGCTCTACTTAGTGCTTTAATAGCTTCAACTATAGGTTCTCTAGCAGCATTTTCTCTCCTATTTATAGGCACTAGAGGTGCTAGACTGCTTAGGTCGATTAGTATAGTATCGTTCATGGCTCCTCCAATGGTTGTAGTAACTGGTTTTACTGCTTTATTTGGTAATAATGGATTACTATCTACGGTAATCCCGTTTTTAAAGATCTTGGGAGAGGGTTTCTGGGCTATAATAGCTGCTCATGTATTTTATAACATTCCATTAGCAATAAATTTTGTATATGCTTCTCTAGTATCTATGCCCAAAGAAATAATTGATTCAATAAATATGTTTGGATTCGGTAAAATAGGTTATGTAGCTAGGAAAATTATTGTACCCTATATTTTACCGGCATACTTATCTGCATTCACACTATCTTTCATATACTGTTTCACAAGTTTTGCAATACCCTTAAGCTTGGGAGGAGTAGAGTATTCAACGCTAGAGGTCTACATATACTATTATTATAAAATACTTTTTAACCCGCATGGAGCAGCATCTATAGCCTTTATACAATACATGATTTTGTCTACTATAGTATTCTTGTTTATAGTGTATCATGGTAAAACATATGCTGCTCCTGTAGGCTATAGACATTATAGGTTTATTATAAAGAATAGGTTTTACCGCATATTATTGAATATATTTATAGTATTAGTATTCCTGTACTTAGTTACGCCATTAACAGCTATTTCTTATCATGCATTCTATAATCCTTATACTAAATCATTTAGTCTTTCAGGTTTTCATAGAGTACTAGATCCATCTTATGATCCAGGGCTTGGTGTAGGTACTGGTCTAGTATACGTTAATACGTTCTACTACGCGTTTATGACCGCTGTTTTTTCGATAACCCTATCCTCTATAATTGTAATACTCGGCAATAAATACATTGACTTCCTATATGCTTCACTCCTTGCTGTAAGCCCACTAACTATGTCCTTGGGTTTAATGAGGCTCTATGGTTCTCTAGTCCCTAATCAAATACTTATTGTATTAGCACATGTTATCGCAGCTCTCCCATTAACTACTAGAATTATTAGAGTAGGGTTTGAGAGAGTAGGAAGAAAATATATTGAAGCAGCTTATATGCTTAAGGAGAAAGGATTGCCTTTATACCTGCGCGTAGTATTTCCTTTAATGAAGCCCGCTTATTTGGTTGCCATATCTCTTGCACTCGTAGTTAGTTTAGGAGAATTTAGTGCTACATACTTTATATCAACTACACAAACAATAACCTTGGGTATAGCTATATACAGGTATAGGGGTTTAAGAGACTGGCAAGCATCTGCTTCAGCAGCACTATTATTACTGATACTTACAACTACTATACTCCTAAGTCTATCGAGGAAGATCGAGAGATGGCTCTAGAAGTACTCAAACTTATTAATATAACAAAGAGATATGGCAAAGTTATAGCACTCAATAGAGTATCTCTTGAAATACCATTGAATAAAATAACAGTTGTTCTAGGACCCAGTGGAAGTGGAAAAACAACTTTGTTAAGAATTATAGCTGGTTTAGAAGAACCTGATGAAGGAAAAGTAGTAATAGATAGCGTGGACATAACTAGTTTGCCTCCATGGAAGAGAGATGTATCAATGGTATTTCAGTATCCTAATTTGTTTCCCCACCTTAATGTATACGATAATATTGCTTTTGGATTAGAAGCTTTGAATATAAGTAGTGAAGAAAGAAATTCAAGAGTATATTGGGCTGCTAAATTATTGAAAATAGAGCATTTATTAAATAAATACCCTGACCAGTTAAGTGGTGGAGAACAGCAACGTGTTGCTCTAGCTAGAGCTCTTGTAGTTAAACCAAGAATATTATTATTAGATGAACCACTAAGCAACCTTGATCTTGCCTTGAGAGAGGAATT
This sequence comes from Desulfurococcales archaeon, assembly GCA_015522345.1. Lineage (GTDB taxonomy): Archaea > Thermoproteota > Thermoprotei_A > Sulfolobales > Desulfurococcaceae > WAML01. The sequence goes on along the minus strand of WAML01000224.1, from coordinate 849 downwards.
AAGAGTTGAATTAAAGAGTATTCAGAGAAGAACAGGTATAACATTTATCCATGTGACTCATGATCAAGATGAGGCTCTTGAACTAGCAGACTACTTAGTCGTATTGTATAGAGGGAGAATTGTAGATTATGGAGATCCTTTGAGAGTATACGAAGAACCAGCTAGTACTGAAGCCGCGAAAGTATTTGGACATAATATAATTCCTGTATTTTCTCGTGACAAAATAATTTATCCATGGAGTAAAACATCTAGCAGCTCAAATAATATTCAAGGATACCTAATAATACCTCAGCACAGGATACGTCTATTAAAAGAATGTAGTAACAATAAATATTCATGTATTGTAAAGAACAAGTTATTGAGGAGAAACTATGCATTAATACTAGTAGAGTGCGAAGGAGTTATATTAAAAATTGCTTCAACACTAGATAATGCAGCCCAGTTTACCGAAGGCTCTAGAGTATGTATTGAAATTACTAAATCCAAGTTTATAGAAATAGTGTAATAACAATAAATACCGTATTGAACTATGTATATAAAATAGTTCAACCATTATTTGTTTTAAAGCTCATTATTATTTACTACTGTTCTAAACAAGGTTTAACAGGATAATAATCGGGCACTATTCTAACTGTATTATTACTAACAAGGGCTTCTACTCTAAACACTCCATTTAAAATAGTATTCAAAGGTAATTCTGTATACCTGAGTCTATAGGTTATCAAATGAATTTTCTTTTTTAGTATTAGGGATAGTTTAGATGGGGCTTTGATTACTTCAACAACGTATTTTGCTGGTGTTGTATAATGTTGTATATAATCTACTATACGTACTTTTAGTCTATAGAAT
>WAML01000223.1 GCA_015522345.1 Desulfurococcales archaeon | reverse complement strand
TCTATCTAGATCAATTATTCTATATCCATGCCTAGTCTCTTCATGATAAGGTATATCTATTTTATACAGTCTAGTAATAATGGGGTCGTATACTAGTACACTAGTCCCTTCAACAATATATGCTTTCTCTCCTCTTAACTCAACTATAGTATTCTCCGTGGATAAAGGAGTGTATCCATTGTATAGTGCTAGCGCTGTTAAAGTACTCTTACCACAGTGAGGGTAGCCTAGTACTAGAATCGCTTTTCCATCTTTAGCGAAAGATACTGTATCTGTTAAGAAAAGTCTATTATATTTAGCATGAGCTCTAGCAAGTACTTGGAGTATAAAGAATGTGGGAGATTCATTTACATAGGGTTTAGGCGGATCCGAAGAGATAACATAGTAATCTACGTCGCCAAGGCTTAAGCTATAGTCTTCTACAATGAATACATCGTTGTTTCTTCTAGGTTTCCACTCAATGCGGGCGCCTAGGTATTTATTAACTGGTTTCTTGTATCCAATAAATGTTAATGGAATATATCTTCTAGCAAATAAACTATTAAGTCCACTAACTACATCATCTAATCTTTTACTAGAACCAATTATTTCGAGAAAAACATTGTGTGAAAGCATGAAAGCTCTATCCAATACTCATGCACCAAATAATTAATAGTTAGTTTATTAAAAAAGTATTTACTATAAACAGTTGCATTCTAGTTACATTTTCTTGAATACTATATTGAATCCTCTAGTACTTGGTCTGTAGGGAGCTAAAGTTATTAGATCACGGTATGCTGCATAGAGACTCCATCCAGCTTCTCTAGCTAATTCCACTATTTCATGGAATGCATAGATTCTTAGTGTGAAACTTATTTCATCAACGTATACTAGATCTCTTCCCTTCTTCCTATAGAATACCCATGTATTCTTTATAACTGCTTCCTCAGGTATGTACTCTGGTTTTTCTACAAGCACGTATTCATTGTCTATGTCACTAATGAATTGTACTGATCTATAGAGGCTGTGTATTATAGCTAGTGATTCAAGTGATGAATGATTTAGTAATAAGAGGTACCCTCCAGGCTTAACTATATACCATATATTCTTTAGTATTTTCTTATCAATCTCTCGATCACAGTAATAGCCTATAATCGTAGTCCAGTACATGAGTACTGCATCAAAGGAATCTCTATTGAATAACTTACTAAGCTCTAGAGCATTACCAGTAAAGAACTCTGTTTTATCAGCTACACCATATTCTCTTGCCTTCTTCTTAGCATCTTCTATAAATAAAGGAGATATATCTACTCCAACAATTCTATAACCGTGTTTAGCAAGATTAATAGCTATTCTACCATTACCGCATCCAAGATCTAGAATTACAGAGTCTTTATCAATACCTATTTTCTCTAGGAGGTTCTTGATATAAAGTGTTTCTTTTTCAGCCGACTCCCATCTAGCATTTAATACTCTTAAGAATAACTCTGCTTTATCTATAAAGAATTTCTTTACCCAATTTCCACTATTTAAATCAAAACCAATAATAATCACCGAATATCTAAGTAGAATAACAAGCGATATATAAGGGTTTTTGTGTAGAAGAACATACTAGCTATAGTTGACTTATCTAACTAGGTTTATTAACTTATCTAACTTATTCAATTAACTTTTATGAAAAAGTTAATTAGGGGAGTTAATCAATGAATAAAACAGGGTGTATCAATATGAAGCGCTTTGGGGAACTAATATATACTCCTGAAACAGCTTCAGGAGAAGCTATATCAAAAGTAGAAACACATACTCCCAAGATAGAAGCTCCAGATAAAGTTAAGGCTGGAGAAGTATTCAAAGTCAAAGTAAGTATTGGCCCTCATCCTAATAAAGTAGAGCATAGTATTAGGTGGCTTGAACTATATTTTGCAGAAGAAGGTAGAGCATTTAATCCCATACTCTTAGGGAGAGTCTTTTGGACACCAGGTTATGCAGAACCAGTTGTTGAATTCAATATTAAACTAAGTAAAAGTGGAGTACTCTATGCAATAGCATACTGTAACCTCCATGGATTGTGGGAGTCACGTAAAGAAATTAAAGTAGAGTAATTAAGTAAGGTGGTTAAGCAAGTCATGTCCATAAAACAAAGTTTTTTACATCAAAAATCTAAGACCAAATTCACAGAAGAAGTTAAAGAAATAGTTGTTAAAGCAATAGAACTCTATAATAGATTTAGATCACCGGAAGCAAAGGCAAAACTCTTGAGCATAGAGGGTAATAAAGCAAAAGTATTATTTGAAGGCTCGTTTTGCCTTACGTGTGGTATTAGAGATTGGGTTGAAGACCTAGTTTACGTATTTGAACAAATGGGTGTAGAAGCAGAGCTTATAGCCTATATAGAGCCTGAAGACATGAGTGAATTCTATAGAATAGGTATTTTCATCATCAAGGGTTATATAGAAGAAGGAGAAGATAATAAAGGTGTTGAGGGAGGGATCTAATGGTATTGGATGACAAAGATGTAAAGATACTTAGAATGCTGCAAGAAAACTCTAGAATACCATACAATGAAATAGCTAAAGCCGTTGGATTAAGTGATGTAGCTGTTATAAAGAGAATTAAAAAGCTTGAGAAAGAAGGCATTATAAAGAAGTATACTATAGTAGTTGACCCAGCTAAACTAGGTTACAAGAATGTATCTATTACAGGAGTCAATGTAGAGCCCGATCACTTATTTAATGTTATAGAGAAACTAAAGAATAAAGACTATGTCAAATACCTTGCATTAACTAGTGGAGACCATTCACTAGTACTAGTTATATGGGGTAAAGACAGCAGCGATATAGCTAGAATACATAGAGAAATAGAGGCATTAGAGGGAGTTATAAAAGTATATCCAGCTATAGTACTTGATGTTATTAAACAAGAGTGTTTCTTCTACTAGCCACTATTCTTCTCTAACTATTCTACTTGAATACCTAGTAGAGTAGAAGCTAATACTCCTATACCATAAGTTATTGCAGCAGCTCCTAAACCAGCTATTACAAGTTCTAGCATCTTCTTCTTAATACTAAGGCCAGCTGATAAAGCTATTATAAAGCCGACAATACTAAGCATTATAGCAGCCAATGCTAGCGAGAAGGGGAGTGCTATCGTTATGGGTAGTTTGAGGAAATAGGGTATCAGAGGAACCATTGCACCAACAATATAGAAGGTTCCGGTGTATATACCTGATTTACCGGGGTCTTCGATCATTTCTTCTTTAACACCATATTTTTCCTCAACAACAATTTTCTTAAGCAATTCCTTATTACTACGTAGATCATCCATTATAGAATCTATAGCTTTTCCTGAAAAACCTTTATCGCTAAGGAGTTTATCAACTATAGAATATAGTGTCTCAGGAATACTCTTTATAACACCCACTATTCTCCCCAATATACTCATCCTTACTTCCTTTTGAGCTTTAACACTAATATAAGACCCTATACCCATTGAAAGAGAACCTGCTAAACCAACAATTAATCCTCCTAAAGCAACATTTAATGGATCACCGTATGCACCAGCTAGTCCAGCTGATACAGAAAGTATTTCAACTAAACCATCATTCATACCCAGTACAGCATCTCTAACATGGTCAAGAAACTCCTTTATCTTAGATTCTTCTTCAATAAAACTATCTTCATGCATTAATTCATCAGCTATTATACGCTTCAATTGCTCTCTCTCACTATCAGATAACGATTCGTCCTTAAGCATACTAGAGTACATTTTTATAGCTTCTCCTTCGCCTACCTCCAGTAATTTAATAGTTAAACCAAATCCCATTATCTTAAAGAGTAATTTAAATAATGAAACCTTTAATCTACTATACCCTATCTTAGAAGGATCTACTCCTCTCTTTTTGAGGAATAAAGCCCAAAAAGATGCATGACGAGACTCCATTCTAGCTATTTCCAATAGTTTATCAGCTATAGGTTTTCCCTTAAGCTTTTGGGCTAGAAATGTATATATAATTGAGGACTCAAGTTCATCTCTATATGCTTTTATCGCTTCTCTAACAATATCTTGGCCCACCATAATACATAACCAGCTCCAATACAGTATTTTATACTATTTAAAGTTCTTCAATAAACTTTATTGTTGAACTAACTAGTTTCTCTCTATATTTATCTAGTTCCCCAGCCTTGAATTCAACTACATCAACTACTTTAAACCCATTATCTTCTAAGAGCTTCTTTAGTTCCCTGCCAGCTACACCTCCCCATCCGTAATTGGATATTATGAGTACTTTCTTATTCTTGGGAATCTTCTCTATTATTAATTCAACAATATATTTAATGAAGGGGAATACCGATGCTTCGTATGTTGCAGTACCTATTATTATACCTCTAGAGTTTATTATATCACCTAGTGCACCACTAATGTCGTCTCTTTCATCGTCTAAGAATCTATACACTGTATAGTAGACTTGGTTTTCTCTAAGAACATCTATTACATCATTCATAGCTTTCTCTACAAAACCATACATAGAACTATATACTATAGTAACTTTCTTTACACCACGTACACTCTTTCCTTTACTCCATGCTCTATATAAATTCATTATAGTGGCTGGATTCTTCCAGAGAAGCCCATGAGCTGGAGCTATAGTCCTTATATCTAGGTTTAGTGACTCAATTTTATCCAATGCTTTCTCTACAAAGCTAGCGTAATGCCCTATTACAGTAGCGATATATTTTCTCGTATAGAACCTGTATTTTTCAATATTCTCTCCCTTGAGGTCTTCAGCATATACTACATCAAATATAGAGTATGCTCCAAAAGCATCGCATGTAAACAAGATCTTGTATTTATCTAGATAAGTCATTATAGTCTCTGGCCAATGCAGCCATGGAGTATATATAAACTTTAGCTTATATCCGCCAACAACTAGTTCTTCTCCATCCTTCACAGGCTTAAATAAAGTCTTTATTCCATAAAAAGATTCTATCATACCCTTAGACAGTGGATGTCCTAATACTGTTACTCCTGGATTAGCTTTCACTATTTCTCTAATAGCCCCACTATGATCAGGCTCCATATGGTGTACTACAACATATTTTACATCATTTACATCAATTACTTTCTCAAGTTCCCTCATAAATAGGCTTGAATACCTGTGTTTCCATGTATCAAATATAATAGCTCCCTCACTAGTCTTTAAAACATAGGAATTATACATAATGCCTTCTGGAATCCTCCATAAACCTTCAAAATACCTTGTCTCGTTATCTTCAAGTCTAAGCATAAATAAATTCTTCTCAATCTCTGTAATACGTGTTTTAACCATGTATTCTTCACCAAATAAAATTCTTTATTTATAAAGAACCTGATACCATAGAATAATATATACTATATGGATAATTTAACTCTAGTGTTCAGTTAATGAATTATTTTATTATAAAAAATTTATTTTTATTAATCAATACTTGTGTAGATATGTTCAAATAAGTTACTTTTGTGGTTTAGCAGCTCTTTCAAGCCATTTCCTTATTTCTTCTATTTCTTCTCTAGGTACTCTACTTTCATCGTAGCAGAACCACCAGTCGAAACATTTGAACTTCTTTAGTCTCTCCTGAGCTTCTTGTACTGTTGATGCTGGCGGAACTATTAGAGCGTCTCCAACTAGTTCATTGTTTGGCCAGTTGGCTGGTGTTGCTCTACCATATTTGTCGGTTACTTGGATTGCCTTGACTAGTCTTAGTATTTCGTCAATGTTTCTTCCATTGTCTAGTGGATAGTAGAGTATTGCTCTTATTACTCCATTAGGGTCTACAATGAATACTGCTCTAACAGTATGTGTTGTACTCTGAGCATGAAGCATACCAAGTTTAGTAGCTACTTCACCGCGTGGATCAGCTATTATGGGGAATGGTATTTCTACACCAAGTTTCTCCTTAATCCACTCAGTCCACTTCATATGGCTAAAGTTACTATCTACACTCAATCCTATGAGCTCCGTATTTAGTTTCTTAAAGTCTTCATACCTCTTAGCAAATGCAACAAACTCTGTAGTACATACTGGTGTAAAGTCCGCTGGATGACTGAAGAGTACCCAGTACTTGCCCTTAAAGTAATCCGGTAGCTTTATCCTACCAAATTGTGTAACAACTTCCATTTCAGGGAATTCCTCTCCTATAAGAGGTATAGTTCCAGGCATTTAGGCTCACCTAACCACTTATCTAGTATAGCAAAAAGGTCTCTTGTAATATATAAACCTTTCTATTTAGAATTCCTAACCGATTATATTCGGATACCTTATTAATTTAAGTTCTTCAACAAACAACTATATATAGACAGGGAGATCTGGGTTATCTAGTACTATATAGTTTGAAAACGGGTTATAGAACAACGATAATGCTTTAACAATAACTCCTTTAGCAATGGCTTCTCTAAGCAACGAATGTATAATAGGATCGCCTTCGCTATAGGGCTTAAATGCTTTTACTCTCGGTAATCCAGCTATAAATACGATTTTAGCTATTTCTCCTTCTTCAACAAGCTTTATTAGATCCCTAATATGTCTCCTACCTCTAAGACTAGGGCAGTCGGGATACATTGCATAGACATTATCTCCTCTTAAAACAGCACTCTTTACTTCAACATAGACTCTATTATTTCTACACAACATTAAATAGTCTAGAACAGACTTATTCAACCGTGGATTACGCTTAACTATCCTACAGTCTCTAAGCCACGGTATATAGCCTTCGCCAACACTGTACTCAAACGCCTTCATTTGAAAAAGAGTATCTATTAAAGCAGCACACTCTTCATCAGCTACGGCAAACAATCTATACGGTATTCTACCACTATGCTTTCGTATACAATAACCAATTTTGCCTCTAACAATGTAATCGTGTAAACGCCCAGTATTATTTATATAGGCATAACTTACTTCATCCCTAGACTCAAACAATACTTTTACAACAAATCTATTGAGTCTCTCAACAATTCTACACACTAGTACTCGATTATTTATTTTATATAAATACTTCAATACTCATCTCCAGATACTATAGT
>WAML01000222.1 GCA_015522345.1 Desulfurococcales archaeon | reverse complement strand
TTATATTCATTTATAAGATTCTCGTTTAAGTAAACCATTATAGTAATGTTTTCTTTAACCACATCTTTTACAGCTACATCAATATTTGTTAACACTATATTGTTTTCTCTTTCAATCAACAATATACTATAGCGTCCTTCACGAAGAGGATATACTATATAGTCATGTGATAGTAGGTTATAACCTAGATACTTTACGTAAAATGCTTCTTCAGGCTCACTCTTTACTACTATAGAGTCTCTACACCCATATACCTTGATTAGAAGCTTTTCGTTAGATTCCAATATGAGCGGATACTTAGTTTGCCTTATAGTATTTCTTAAGTCATCCACTATAACCGTCTTTATAGATATTTTAGGTGTTGCATAGAATATTATAAAGGAAGTTACAGCTATGAAAATGCTTCCAAAATACAAATAGTATTGTTTTAAACTAATATTACGACTGAATATATATAGCGTAATACCAGTTAAGAAGATTATATAAAGAAGCAAGGCGATTTGAAAAACCGTATTTACTACCCCCATTATAAATCCTTGTTTCTTGGAATATACATTGTATATTAGTAGATAGGCTGTAGCTATTATTAATGTTAAACCTATTACAAAAAAGACATAGTATGTAAATCTATGTAAACCAAATAATTCAAGTAAGTAAATATAGCCTTCTATAAAGTTTCCTAGTTGACTTAAAAGTACTAAATACATCATTACGGCTATCAATATTGAAGCCGCAATCGTTTTAAATAAAATATTTGCTCCCAATGACAACAATCTTTTCAACACATACACCTACCCATACTATATGTGCATAGAGGTATATACTTTAAGTTTAGGGTAGAGTGCCAGCTTATCTTAGTCTCTCCATCTATGAAACATAGAACTATATATTAAGTTTAATAAGAATGTGTTTTTAATAAAGAAAGTTTATTCACGTACATACTTGAGGATACGTTTTTTAATAATGCTCTCACTGTATTCAACATCTAAGGTCCAAGATCTCTTTTCTTGGTCGTAGTTGACATAGGGTATACCGAATTTCTTAAAAGTTCTATAATCATGTAGATAAGCCTTTATTTCTTGCAGTAATCCCTTTTCTTTTAATTCATACAAGAAATATGTTAAATCAGGCATTACAGTAGTTGGGACAACCATAGTTACTTGTATGCAGTGTTCTTGTTTTTCAATATTCTTTAGAACATAGCTTATACTATCATATTCTGGAGGCAGTTCTACTCCTACTTTAACATAACTAGTCCAAGGCATATTCTTAAACATGTTGACCAGCTTAGGCAGTAATTCAACATAGAATACTCTGATGTAGAAGTTTACATAAAGTTGTGATAAAACAAGTCTCCTTATAGGAGTTATCATGAATATACCATTTATAGTTCTTCTAGAAATTAAGTGATTGCGTATATGTTTTATAAAGATCTTTGATGAGAAGGGGTACTTATCTGATAACTCCAATATATTTACTAAAGCATTATGTTCTAATTCCCTAAGTATAAGTAAATCAATAATGTCTGAGGGATCCGTGAATAAAGGCATTTTAGATAATGTGCTTCTCCAATAAGTAGGAGTATAACGTTCTTCGCCTTCGATTTGAAGGATTTTCTCGTATTTCTTTCTATTAAACATTAGATAATTGTTAATGAAGTCACTAACACCAATACTGTATCGAGGCTGAACTCTAGTTATGTAGTAAAATAAGCTTATAGAAAGCTCCTTATCTACTTCACCTACTTGTTCTTCTAATTCCTTAAGCAAGTTTATTATAAATTCCTTTCTCAAATTATAGGGGATATAATATGATAAGGAAGAACCTATAGGACTATATGTTTCAGAATATAATTTAAGCCATTCAACCATAGGTATTTCTTTGAATGAAGAAAATCTCTTATTAGGAACAAATAACCTGAGCTCACTTAACCCTATAGTAGGATAGTTTATATTGACTATAAACCTTAGATTAAGTTTATCTATTCTGGAAACAAGTTTTCTCCTAAAATAACTAGGTTCTACGCCTATACTCTTAGCTATTTGTGTATGTATTCCAGCTACGTTTGTAGTAGTTAATCTATCAACTATAGTGTGTAGATCATAAACATAAATTGGTTTAATAAGCGAATATAGTTCCTTGTATTTTAACGCCTTCCTGTTGCTCAATAGATCATCTAACCCTATTGCATTGATTTCTATTGATTTAATTTAAATTAATAAGTCTTATCATCTCCAAGCCTATAAATACTATTTAATTTGAGACACATAAATTTATCTAACGTACTGATAAAAATTAAAGACTATCCCATTAGATAGATTATAGCTATGTATTTAGGCTCATACTTGGAGAGTGGCTGTAATGCCGAGTACTTTAGTTTCAGAAAAAGAAGTCTTTAAAGGACGACGTGTAAGACTCTATGTTGAAGAACATAGGCTTCCCAACGGTAGAACAAGTTTAAAGGAAGTTGTTAGATTCCCCGAATCCGTTGTTATATTACCTATAATAGATGATGATAATGTTCTAATACTATATCAGTATAGAGCGCCTATACGTAAATGGATCTATGAGTTGCCGGCTGGTGTAGTAGAAAATGGAGAAAAACCTATAGATGCTGCCAGAAGAGAATTAGAAGAAGAGACAGGCTATAAAGCAAAATACCTAGAGAAATTATTTGAAATGTATCTTACACCTGGCTATAGTACTGAAAAAATGCATGTATTCTTAGCAACACAATTAGAATATGTTGGAGCAAAACCAGAAGACTATGAAGTTATAGAAGTAAAGAAAATCCCTCTAAATAAAGTACTTGCTATGATAGAAAACAACGAGATAAATGATGCTAAGACTATAGCAACAATACTTTACTATGTAAAATATAGAGTACAGCTCTAGTATTCGCAACAATTAAATTTTATTTAAACAATATAGGATTAACAATAACACAGGAGAGAATAAAAATGACTTTACCACCAGAACTAGAAACCATTAAACATAACGTTAATATCAAAATTTCAGTAGAAGGCCCCTCTAACTGGATTTTTAGAGGGCTCATCGAAGACATTGATGAATATGTATTAGATAGTATAGCCCTTATATTAGACGAACAATTACCTGAAAACATGGAGTACGAGATCCGTGAAGACAAAACACTATGTGATATTAAATACGAAGAAGATTGTGAAAAAACAATTGTAGTAGAATTATATATGACCGACTATGAAAAACCAGTAGCCTTTATAATATTTGATAGAATTATTGGCGATAATACTTATGTGTTCAGACTAAGAGAGATCATTCTAGTGGAAAAAGTATAGGTTTAGGTAATAGTAGAATAATAGTCTATAATAGAAAACAGCAATATATTTATACGAGAACTTCTTACCTACTTAACATCGTGTTTTTAAGCTTTTCTATAAAGATCGAAAACGATCTTTATAGAAAAGCGAAGAAACGATCAAAAAGAGAATATATTATGGGTGTATAACGTGAACCCTCGCAAACTATTGAAAATGCTAAAATTGCTTGAAACAGCGAAGTATATAATACCAATAGTTGTAGCCGCCATAATAATAACTGGTGGAAAGCCTGGCGGCGACCCTATAGATGATCCAGAGGAGTTCTAAAGAATAAGTATTTTTGTTTAGTTTAAACTATAACTATTTTTATAATTAGTTTATTGATTAATTCTATCCCTTCTGTTTTTCACAAATAT
>WAML01000221.1 GCA_015522345.1 Desulfurococcales archaeon | reverse complement strand
TGGTACACCTCCCTGATATATTCTAAACCCGTACTTTTCTTCTGCTTCATTTCTTGGAATATAACTTGAGTATACAGGTTTTCTAGATGATATAACCTTATTTGCTAATTCCTCAATTTTTTCTAGCATATCACTTGATGGTATCTCGTAATGTGTTACATCTAATCGAGCTTTTTCTACAGTCTTCTCTGCTCCTGCCTGCCAAACATGTTCCCCTAATATTCTTCTTAATGCGCCAAGTAGTACGTGTGTTGCTGTATGATGCCTCATTAACTGATATCGTCTATACCAATCTATTTCTCCTTTTACTATTTGTCCTTCATACATAGTGTTTAATGGTTTATCAACTACATGGACTATGACATCACCTACTTTTTGAACATCAATAACTCTATATATTTCACCATTAGGTAATCTTATAATGCCCCTATCAGCTACTTGTCCACCACCTTCAGGATAAAATGCTGTTGCATCTAATACAATAAATCGACCATTAATTCCAAGTACCTTTGCTTCAAATTCTTTCATGTATGGATCTTGGTGGAATAGTCTTTTTGTTGCAGGAAATGATTTTACCCAGTCACTTATCTCTCTAGGCAACTTTTCCTTCTTGGTAGCTTGTTCTATTCTTTGATGCCTTGCAGCCACTAATGAGTAAAAGTTTCTCGGAATATCCACCTTAACGCCTATCTTATCAGCATGTAACTTAACTATATCTGGTGGCAAGCCATGCGAGTCATATAATTCAATTAATTCATTAATACCTATCTTCTTATGCCTCTTTAAATACCTTGTCAACAACGCTATACCACGTTTAAGTGTTTCCTTATAACGTTTTTCTTCTAAATTAACTATCTTTAGTATGTAATCTTTACGTTTAAGTAAGTTAGGGAAGTCTTCCGACCAATATTTTATCTGTAATTCTACTAGCTCAGATAACGGTGCATCAACACCTAGTGTACTCAACGCACGCATTGCCCGTCTAATTACGAGTCGAGCTAAATAGCCCTCACCAGTATTAGAAGGTACTATACCATCTGCTAACATCCATGAAATAGTCCTAGTATGATCAAGCAAGGCGTATAATTTGGCGAGCTTGTTAAATAATTCTCTAAAACTGTTAATGGACATGTTTAGATCTTTTGAAACCTTGATTATGAACCACTCTATACTTCTCTCATCTTCAGGGTTTATTCTTGCCGCATAACGTAGAGCATGAGTTAATTCATAATCACTTAATTTAGGTACATCAAGTTTCTTATGAAACACATCAACTAATTCACCATATATTGCATGGAACGCCGTAGGTGTTTTCTGCGAAAACCATGCTATGCGTTCAACACCATAACCTGTATCAACTATTTTAATAGGTATCTCTCTATATTCCCCATTTACTACCTTATACTGCATGAATACTAATGTCGCTAATTCTAAACCTCCCACTACTACTTCAAATGATGGACCTGCATTACCTCCACCTTCCCACCATGACTCTTTAAATACTATTTGATCTTCAGGTATACCTATTTCTTTTGTAAAGAACTCATATGCTAGTTCAACTGTTTCGTTTTTCCAATAGATATATTTATCAGGATAGTTAAAAGCATGGTGTGCAGCCATTTCAAAACTCGTTAAATGTCTACCAAATGTGAGCCCAACATTATCTATATCTTCAAGCCTTATACACGGCTGTGATATTACTAGTGGATTAGCAGGAGGAGGGACAAGTCCATCAGTTACAAAGGGTTGAAATACGACTATACTAGCTATGGTTAAGTATAGATCTTCTCTCCACCGCGCCACTACTGGTCTAGGTTTAACGTATCCATGTCCACGTTTTACAAAGAAATCTATAAATTTTCTTCTAACATCTCTAACACTCATGTTCTTAGACTTTAATTCTATATCAAGGAATACATAGTCAGTACAAGGAGCATCCATACATGTATCAAACTCTTTATTTATTGTCCAAAAGAATTCACCACATACTCTACACTTCTTACGTATAAACTTGTTGTCTTTAAAGAATTGTAGACGATAGGTATTTTCCCCTACTATCTCAGACTTAGGCATATTATTTACACCTATCGCCTATTAATGTTTACCCCCTACTACACTTAATCACGTGGAGAAAACTATGCTTCCACTACATTTATATTTATATGATGATTATTAGAATTAATAGCTAGGTTGCTTTACTATTAAGTTTCGTGAACTATGATGTAATTAAAACAATACATAAATTGATTAACGTACTAACGTTTTAGCTACTGCTTAGCCGAAGAGAGCACTTAAACCAGCAGCCATTTCTTCTTCACTTATGGTTTCCTTCTTTTCTTCCTCTTCCTCCTTTTTCTCTTCTTCAGCTTGCGGTTGTTGTTGTGCTGCTGGTGCAGTTGCTACTGGTGCAGCTGCTGGTAGTGTAGCTGTCTTGAGTACCTCATCAATATTTACCTCCTTTAATGCTGCAACTACAGCTTTCAACCTTACTTCGTCAACTTGAATTCCTGCTGCCTCAAGTATTTTCCTTAAATTTTCTTCGTTTATTTCCTTCTTTGCTGAATGTAGGAGTAAGCTTGCATATATG
>WAML01000220.1 GCA_015522345.1 Desulfurococcales archaeon | reverse complement strand
TCAATATACTTGTCTCAATATATTCTATAAAACACTGTAATACATAAGCTGATAACCCCATCACTATGATCAAGGCTATTACTTCGTCAACTCTTAGTGTGGAATATGCATAAACCATTAGACCTCCTAAACCACTAGTTAAAGCTAGATACTCTGTTACAAAAACAAGCCTCCATCCATGTCCAGCTTCGAGTTTTAACAATGACGCTATATGCGTTATTGATAGAGGCAATACTATCTTCAATACAATATCTTTCTTCGAAGCACCATAAACAATAGCAGCATCAATATATGGTCTTTCAATATTTTTAAAACCGCTTATCAAGGCGTATACTATAGGAAAAGAAACACATATTATAACAACAGCTATAGGCAGTAGATCATTCAGCCCAACCCAGATCATGAGTAGAGGTATGAAAGCAAAAGATGGAGTGACTGTAATAAAAGCTATAATAGGGTATAAAGCTTCTCTAATGGTATTAAACAATAATGCAATGATACCGATAACTACACCTATTAAAATACCCAAGAAATAACCTGCTAAAACTCGTATAAAGGATAAGGATAGATTATATAATAGATTCCTGTAGAGAACTAGATCTATAAATGCATATAGTATATCGTGTGGTAAAGGAACTATATACCTAGGCATATTGTAACCAATAAGATACCATATAGATAGGAATACTACTATACTCGAGAGTCTTAGAGAAAATGTTGTTAATGAATAATATTGTCTTTCACTATTTACTCGTATATTGATCACCTCTCGGGATCTCATATACGAATTCGTCGAGATCAATTTTCTTCGATAAGATTTTGTAAGAGTACATATAATTTATGTATCTTAAAACCTCTGTTTTATTTATTAGAATAGTGTATTCAAGATTATGCATAGAATCTCTTATTATATTAGGTGAAGTAGCTAAGTGTTTAGCTACTATTTCAGCAGCTTTATCAGGATTTTTATTGATATACTCTACAGCTCTTTTAATTATCTCAACTATTTCTTCTACAATATCTTTATGTTTTACTAGAAATTCCTCAGATACAGCTATACCACTTCCAGGCATACGAGGCCATATTTCTTGGCTTCTAACAACTACGTTGTATCCAAGGTATTGGGCAAGGGTAACATAATGTTCTGGTAGAGATGCTGCATCTATTCTACCATTAACTAGAGCATTTAATGCTATATAAGGCGGCATTCTAACGGTTCTAAAACTTATATTATATCTTTCCTTAACCAATTCTAGTAAAAGCCATGTAGGTGAGCCCGGAGCTGACGACGACACCGTCTTACCCATTAGATCTTTAACGTCTTCTATATCCTTTCTAGCTACAATAGCATATCCATGAAGATGAACCATAGCTACAAGTTTAACAGGATAACCCCTAGACTTTATCGTTAATAAGGGGCCTAAACAAGCAATAGCTACGTCTATATCTCCTTTTGCCATAGCTGTTGCTAATTCTAGTCCAGTAGAAAAAACTTTATAATTAACTATAATACCCTTTTCTTCAAACCATCCTTTATCTAACGCTATCCAAAATGCAGCTGAGTGATCATTGAATTCTACAGCAAATTTAACTACTTTCTTTCCATTGAATTCCTCTAATCTATTGGCTAGACACACTAATCCTATTCCAATAACTATACCAATTACTATAAAGACTGCATACCATTTATACAATCTCTCTCAACCAAGTTTATTAGACACTAATAATTATGGTATATTAGCTTTTCTACAAAATGTAAAAATAACTTATTTTACAATAATAAAGTCAAATATAAGTATTTGACCAAATAAGACATATATTGTGAACAGTCATGAGAATCTATGGTTTGTTCACAGAATTACAAGTCAAGGTATTAATCTATAGATCAAGGGGTTTATCTCTTAGAGAAGTAGCTAAACTACTAGGTACAAGTCACCAAAACATAAGTATAGCTGAAAAAAGAGCTTTAGAAAATCTTTCAATAGCTAAAAGGACTATACTTGTCTACAATATTATATCATCACCTGTTAGAATAGTTATTTCCAAAGGAACTCACTTAGTTGATATACCTAAAATAATAGTTAGCGAATGTGATAAAAACAATATTAAATTAAAGGCCGACTTTACATTACTTTATAAACTTTTAAGATTTTATGCACCCAACTGCATTGTTGGTACTAGAGTAGTAGAACCAATAGTTGTATTAGTTGATAAAAATGGATATGTTAATATATATCCATATAATGAGATAAAGGATATTTTTGAGAATATTATAAAATACTTAAAATAAATTCTTGGATTTTAAATTTTATTAGAAGATTATTCTCCTTTTACTTTTGATACAACTCTTATTTCTTCTATTGTTGTATAAGGATATTGTCCTTCTTGATCTTTTTCATATTTTTTAACCATATCCCATATATTCAATAACGCTATAGCTACTCCAGTTAAAGCCTCCATTTCAACACCTGTTTTAGCAGTAGTTCTTACTCTTACACGAACTTTTATACGTTCATTATCTAAGAACTCGTAGTCTACGGATACATGGGTTATAGGTATATTATGACATAATGGGAGTAGATAGGGAGTCTTCTTAACAGCGTTTATTGCTGCTATATTACTGACCGTAAAGACATCTCCTGTCTCAATTAATCCCTTCTTTATTCTATCAATAGTTG
>WAML01000219.1 GCA_015522345.1 Desulfurococcales archaeon | reverse complement strand
GTATATATGTAGCCTCCTGTATTTACTATTAGAGAATATATTCCTTTATGTGGTTTTACAACTACATCGTATACTATCCCTTGTATTTCAATTTTCTTCAAAGAATCTTTCATGTATCCTTTAATCCTAGTTTCTACTTCATATCCTTTAGATAATGCTTGGTTTATATACTCAATAGCTGTACCAATATTTTTAAAAACATAGGTATCCCCTAATCGTATGTTTACGTTAGAGATTATTGAACTAGCTGCAACTCTTCCATAATAATACCCTGTAAATATAAATGCGATCTCGGGATCGTCTACTAGTACTGCTTTAGCACTAAAAGATCTAGATGGTACAGGTATTGGTGATAAAAGTGAAGCCCTACTATCAATTATTGCTAATAATCTGGACCCGTATGGCCTTGTTCTTAGAAGAGTTATTTTGGATAATGCTCGATCTTTGCTTAGACTATCCTTACTAAGTAACATAGTATTTGAGAGGGTTACATCTACGTAGACTCCTCTTTCAATAGAATCTATTATATCATCTATGTACTCGTGTATCATGGAATAGGGGATGAAGAGGATCAATTCTTTTTCTGCAGTCCTTATGAGTAGATGAAGTAGTCTCGCAATATTCTCCCAGCCAGTTATAAGTGAGTAAATAGGCTCGCTACTACTATAGCTTGTTAAAATAGCTTCTATTGTAGCTGTAAAGAATTCTGCTTTTTCAGCTAGTTTAGCCATTTTATCTCTTATCAATTTATCTATTATTTCTCTAGGAGAAACTATCATGTAGCTTCTAGGCTTAGTAGCTAGTGTTAGTACTAGACCGTGTTTCTCAAGTTCTTTTAATCCCTTATACACCATTGTCTTAGATAGACCAGTATGTTTCATAATATCTTTAACAACAGCTTTTCCACCAAGGTATACTAGTGAAAGATATACTTTAGCACCTACTTTACTGAGACCTAGTTCATTGAATAGTTCTTCTACTAACTGATCTATTGATGTACTCGTTTTCTCCACCTCCATGCAATTCATTATGCTTAGCGAGTAGTTGGTTTGCTGAGCTAAAGTTTATACTTAAATTTACTCCTCCGTTAATTCACTAGCTAATTAATAAAGTTTCTACTAGATATATACTTGTTGCTGTATAGTTATCAAGTGTTTACTTAAATAGTAACATATATATACTAGTTCCTTTGCATTGATAACCTAGGTGTATAACGGTGGGATATTCTGCACTTACTAAAATACAAGCTATAATAATCGCTGTTATCGTTATAATCGCTGTTGGTGCAGTAGCCTTCTATTACATGCAACAACAGCCTAAGAAAATCGTATGGGCTTCAACACAGCTTAATCCACCTGAAGAACAAGCATTCGTTAAAGACGAGTTATTGAAGGCATTTAAGGATGAAACAGGAATTGATGTCGAATTCGTAGCTATATCGTATAGTGATCTAGCTACTAGACTAGAATCTGAAATGACTGCTGGAAAAGTAACTATAAGCTTGATCGGTGAACTACACGGAGGTCTAGACTACTTTGCTTCCAAGGGATGGCTTGAAGACCTAAGTAAATTCGGTGCATTATCTGGTAGAACATTCCCCAAAGTATTAGAGGACTATAGTAAACTCTATGGAATCAAAGCCTATGTTCCGTGGATGACAGCTACTTATGTAATGGTTATCAACAAGAAGGCTTTCGATTACCTACCTGAGGGATTAACTGAGGACGATGTAATTAAAGGCACTAGTAAATGGACATATGATGCATTCCTTGCATGGGCTAAGAAACTATATGAAGAAACAGGAGGACCTAAAGTAGGGTTCCCGGCAGGTCCTAAGGGATTATTCGTTAGATTCCTTCACGGCTACCTTTACCCGGCTTTCACTGGTGCTCAAGTAAAGAACTTCAATAGCGATGATGCTGTTAAAATGTGGGAATACCTCAAAGAATTATGGAAATACGTACACCCAAGTAGTACTACATGGGATGCAATGGCTACACCACTTCTAAAAGAAGAAGTATGGATAGCTTGGGATCACACAGCTAGAATAAAGGATGCAATTGTACAGAGGCCTAATGACTTCGTTGTAGTTCCAGTACCTGCTGGACCCAAGGGAAGAGGATTCATTCTAGTTATTGCTGGTCTAGCTATACCAAAGAATGCTCCAAACCAGGAAGAGGCTTGGAAATTAATAGAGTATTTAACAAGGCCTGAGACTCAAGTCAAAGTCTTAGAAAAAGTAGGTTTCTTCCCAACAGTACAAGAAGCTACTGGAGCTATACCTGAAGGGCCGTTGAAGGTATTAGCTGCCGGTGTTAATTCACAAGTATCTACACCAGATGCACTAGTTGCTCTAATTCCAAGCCTAGGCGCTAGAGGCGGTGACTTCAAGAACATCTATCTAACAGCCTTTGATAGAATAGTGAATAAGGGAGAAGATATAAAGAGTGTACTCAATGAACTAGGGCCACAGCTACTTAAATTATTCGAAGAAGTAGGAGTACCACTACCACCTCCAGACACATAATTAATGATTAATATAGAGAGTAGGTGAGATAAAGTCTTTAAATTAAAATAGATGAGGTGTTTTTTACATAAATGTCCACGCCTCAGTCTAAATGGTTTAAAACAGAAAAATATATTCCATATATTCTAATAGCTCCTGCTCTAGGCTATATACTCTTCTTCATAGGATACCCTTTGGTTCAAGCTATATACCTTGCTTTCTTTGAAGAAGGAGCTTTTACTATGGAGAATATAGATTACTTACTCTATAGTCCGCAATCTAAGTTTGTAGAAGCATTTTATTTTACAATAGCTCTTACAGCCGTTATAATACCTATACAATTAAGTATAGCCCTTGGATTATCTATGTTATTTAATCTAAGGTTTTGGGGAAAGAATACAGCATTATATGTAGTTATACTTCCCTTAACTATAAGTGATGTAGCTGCTGGACTTATATGGTACTCTATGCTTTCTACGAACGGATTTCTTAATAAACTACTGATAAACCTCGGGATAATATCTGAGCCAATATATTTCTTTGGATACCAATTTAGGAATATGGAGTTTTTAGCAATAGTTTTAACAGAAGTATGGAGAGCTACTGCAATAGTTTTTGTCATAATATTTGCTGGACTTCAGATGATTAGTGGAGAATACATTGAGGCAGCAGAAGTATTCGGTGCTTCACCTTGGCAAAGGCTTAGACATATAATATTCCCTATGCTTAAACCAAGTATTCAAGCCGCTTTAATAATTAGGACTTTGTTTGCTTTCCAAATATTCGGTGTTGTATGGACTTTAGCTGGAAGAGATATTCCTGTTTTAGCTGGAGAAGCATATTATGAACAAGTAGAGCTACACCATACTGGAGTAGCAGCACTTTATGCCCTCATAATAGCTGGTATATCTGTAACCCTAGGCTATATCTACATTAAGTTATTTAAAGCAAAGTATTTAGAGGTGTAAGTGTGAGCGAAAGAAAAGAATCCGGAGATATAGTAAAGTATTATTTGAGGAAAATAATAGTTGCTGGACTAGTTATAATAGTCGTTCTGTGGATTGCAACACCTTTCGTAATATCTATAATATACGCATTCTCTGATCCAGACCAGTATTTTAGTAAAGAAATTATTCTTCCTACACTCTACACTCTAGAGCATGTCCATAAACTCTTCGCGCTTGGAGCTATGCAAGCTATAATGAATAGCATTATGGTTGCAGTAATGACTATTATATTAAGTTTTGCACTAGGGTTACCGGCTGGATACGCTTTTGCTAGATATGTCTTTCCCGGCAAAGACTCTTTGAAGTTATTGATCGTGGGTTTAAGAATGTTTCCTATAATAATAATTGCTGTACCCTTAGTAACACTCTATATACGTTTAGGATTAAACGATACACTTCTTGGTGTTGCTCTAGCTCATACAGCAATGGCTCTCCCCTTCGTAATACTGATAACTTCTAGTATCTTTGCCGGAATACCCAAGGACTTAGAAGAAGCTGGACTTGTATTTGGTTTAACCCGTACAGAAGTCTTTCTTAGAATAACTCTACCTCTAGCCTTACCAGGTTTAACTGCAGCAGCTATATTTACATTCATTATGTCTTGGAATGAAGTATTCATAGCATCTGTACTAACTCTTACAAATCGTACACTTCCAGCCTTCATACTTACTTCAGCTATGGCTGCTACTGACTTCATAAAATTCGCGGCAAGCTTCATCATGATACTTCCGGCAATGATCTTCGTATTTATTGCAAGAAGGTACTTAATTGCTATGTGGGGCATAACTTTGAGGTGAAACTACATGGTTGATGTACACCTAAGAGGTATAGTGAAGAGATTCGGCAAAACAGTAGCTGTAAATGGGATAGATTTGGATGTAAATGATGGAGAATTCATCGTATTATTGGGTCCAAGCGGCTGCGGTAAAACAACTACATTGAGGATAATAGCCGGGCTTGAAAAACCTGATGCGGGAAGAGTAATATTTGGAGATAGAGATGTTACCTATCTTCCTCCAAGAGAAAGAAATATATCAATGGTATTCCAGAGCTACGCTGTATGGCCTCACATGAAGGTATATGACAATATAGCTTTCCCCCTTAAGATCAAGAAGTATCCTAGAGAAGAAATAGATAAGAAAGTTAAATGGGCTGCAGAACTTCTTCAAATAAGTGAATTACTAGATAGATATCCCCATCAATTAAGTGGCGGCCAAAGACAGAGAGTAGCTGTTGCTAGAGCTATAGTAGTTGAACCGGCTGTTCTACTAATGGATGAACCTCTATCTAATTTAGATGCATTACTGCGTGTTAAAATGAGGAGTGAGTTAAAGAAACTTCAGAGGAGGATAAAGGTTACTACAATATATGTGACACATGATCAAGTAGAGGCAATGACTATGGGTGATAGAATAGCTGTAATGAATCAAGGCAAGATTATGCAGGTAGGTACACCAGAGGAGATATACAATAAACCAGCCAATCTATTTGTAGCAGGATTTGTTGGAACTCCGCAAATGAACTTCTTTGAAGCTACAGTGTCTTTAAAAGACGATAATATAGTACTTGAAACACAAGACTTCACAATACCGTTAGGTAGAGAATTTAGAGAAATACTAGCTGATTACATAAATAAATCAGTTATAGTAGGTATTAGGCCTGAACATATATACCCAAAGACTATGAGGCCTTCTACACTCAAGAAGGCCAGCGATATTAGTGGAGTAATAGATTTCGTAGAAGCCTTAGGATCGGATACTATAATTCACGTTAATACCGGTAACATGATTATTGTTGTAAAGATCAGTGGAAGCCATAGATTCGAAATTGGTTCACCAATAGATCTATCTCTAGACCTAGATAAACTCCATATATTTAGAAAAAGTGATGAAAAAGCCATAGTATAATACAATGTTATCTTCTAGTGTTCCCTATATTCTAAATCCCCGACAATAATGATGAGGGTTCGACAGTTGAAGGAGGAAAAGAAAGAGTGGTGGAAAAAACCTGTTAGAGTACTTCAGTTCAATATAGAGGATAGATATGGTGTACATGTGTCTTCTATTACTGGTAAAGAACTCGTAAGACTAGCCAAAGAAATTAATGCTAATGTACTAGTTATTTTCGCTAGAGATCCCTGGGGTAGAACATATTATAATAATAGTTCCGTAGGCCCCAAACACCCTAAGGTATCGGAGGATCTTATTGAAGAAGCTGTTAAAGAAGGAAGGAGACAGGGAGTAAAAGTAGTCGTCATGGTCGGTCATACGGCTAATAAGTATCTATATAGTATTCATAGTGACTGGGCTCAAGTTAATAAGAAGGGAGAAATAATATTATTAGAACACGTACCTTATGGAGCT
This sequence comes from Desulfurococcales archaeon, assembly GCA_015522345.1. Classification (GTDB taxonomy): domain Archaea; phylum Thermoproteota; class Thermoprotei_A; order Sulfolobales; family Desulfurococcaceae; genus WAML01. The sequence continues at coordinate 1,129 of WAML01000219.1, read as the reverse complement.
AAAAGCTATGAGCCTGAATGGCCTCAAATGTGTATTAATTCTCCATTTATAGACTATATAGCAAAAGAAGTCAAGGAAGTTATGGAGAAAAACGTTGATGGAGTATTTCTTGATAGCTTCAGATATCAGCCAGATATAGAAAGAGCATGCTATTGTAAATGGTGTAGAACAAGGTTTAAGCAAGAACATGGTTATGATATGCCTCTAGAGCCTAAATGGGGAGATAGCAGATGGTATGAGCTATGGGAATGGAGGTATAGAGTTGTTGTTGAAAAACTAAAGCAACTCCACGACTTAACTAAAAAAATTAATCCACAAACACTATTTATGTATAATAGCCATCCAGGAGGATGGGCTGGTAGAACAAACAAAGTCGTAGAACTAGCTCGTGACTACATAGACGTTGTTTTCGCAGAATGTAGTGAAGCAGATCATCAGCCTCCTGGCTTTATATCGGAGATGGTAAAAGTAACAAAGGCTATGTTTGGTGGAAAGCCTGTCTGGGCTTCACGCAATTACTTCCACTTATACAGGACGGTTTCACCTACAACACCTCTAGCAATTAAGCAGGGTTTAAGAGAAGCTATAATTGCTGGTGGGTCTCCATGGCTTCTCATATTCTCTATATCTTATAAACAAGATCCCTCGGTAATAAAAGCCGCTAAAGAAGTATTTAAAGAGCACGAGTTGCTCGAGGAATACCTAGTTGATGCTGAGCCTCTTCGTTATGTAGCCATTGTTGTCTCTAACACTACTAGAGATCATTATGGTAGAGATCATCCAGAACACTATGTAGATGAGATACGTGGTTTCTATTATGCTCTAGTACATTCTCATATTCCTGTAGAGTTTATTGCAGAGAGAGATCTTAGCGATATAAGTTTATTGTCTAGATACCACGTAGTTGTATTAGCTAATACTGTCTGTATGTCAAATAACCAGACTAGTGTTATCGAAGACTACGTTAAGAGTGGTGGAAAAATAATAGCTACATACATGACTTCTACAAGAGATGATAAATGTATTAGAAGGTATGAGTTTGGTTTATCAAGAGTTCTCGGAGTAGAGTTGCGAGGAGTGTTTAGACAGCCGTGGAGCTACGTAGTCATAGCTAGAAGAGATCATACGA
>WAML01000218.1 GCA_015522345.1 Desulfurococcales archaeon | reverse complement strand
GAACTTAATCAAATACTCAAGAAAACAACTATTAGTAGAGTAGACCCTATAGAAGCTGGATGGATAACGTATGCTGAATACATACACAAACTATATGCTTCAGCACTAACTAGCTTCGTAGACGTCGACCCTATATTAAACTCTTCTATTAAAATAGCTGTAAGCCTAAGCCACGGATCAGCTGATAAAATAGTACCTGATATGCTGAATAGTCTTGGAGTAGATACTATACTTGTAAACACAGGTAAGCCATCTAGGAAATACAAGTACAAGTACCCACTAATAGAAGACATTACTGAAGTATCCAATATAGTGAGGACGGCAGGTTTAGATGCAGGTATAGTAGTAAATAATGATGCGTCAGCACTAGTAGTTATAGATGATCAAGGAAGGCCTCTACTACCTGAAGAAACTACGTTAGTAATAGCGGATAATATAGCATCGGGCTCACAAGTAATTGTTTCAGACGATGTATTCTCATTTATAATTAATGAATTAGAGCATAAGGGTATAAAGGTTAAACTCGTTGAATCAACAGAAAAGTCGATAATAATGGAATGTGTTAGAGAAAGACCTTCACTAGGATTCAATAGTGTTGGAGAATACATACACTCCCTCTTTAGCCTAGGATATGATGCAATACTAACTCTACTATACATACTCAAAACCATATCATTAAACAATAAAAAACTCTCTACAATACTAAAGAAGTACAAGTACCCGAGATACTACGTATTAGAAGACCCAAGAGAACCAAGAGAATTAGCTGAAACAATATGTTCTCAAAAAGAAACATACTGTAGACCATACATAGCAGGCTATAGAGTATCGACGAACGAAGGAAATATAGTAATAACCTACGACCCCATCGAAGAAACAACAAAAATACTCATAGATAGCTACTCAAGGAATGTAGAGAAGATGATCACATTATTAAAACAATAAGGAATACAGAACGATTTGGTGCGGGGGGTGGGATTTGAACCCACGCAGGCCTACGCCATCGGGTTTCCCACACTTAGGTCCTGAGCCCGACCCCTTTGACCAGGCTCGGGCACCCCCGCACCTATAGTCTTTCTACTAAAAACATGGTTATAAAGGATTAAAGTTTAGATGTTAAGTTGAAAGCGTTTGGGCTTTAATAAGGAGTTGGCGCCGGGGGCGGGATTCGAACCCGCGCGCCCCCCGTGGGGGCAGTGGGTCTCCTGCATTATTGAGCCGGAAACACTCTTTGGTCTCGAGCCCACCCCCTTAGTCCGCTCGGGCACCCCGGCACTTCCTTATTCTACATAGTGTTTTAGCCCTATTTTATCCCTAGGGTCTTCCTAATATTACTATCTATTATATCGCCTATTTCTTGTGATCTCTTGTAAGTTTCCTGTATAGTCTTCATTAAAGCAGCTTTTACTCCTTCCGACTCTAAGGTCATTAAGCCTCTTATAGTTGTTCCTGCAGGTGTTGTTACCTCGTCTCTTATTTCTAGTGGATGCCTACTAGTGTTTCTAAGCAGTATAGAGGTTCCTTCTAGAACATCCAGTATACTCTTATACGCCAATTCCCTTGGCATACCACATGCTACAGCTCCTAAAACGAGTGCATCAACTATTTCAGCAATAAAAGCAGGGCCACTACCGGATAACGCTGTCCATATATCAAGGAATTCCTCGGGAACCCAGTATACAGACCCCATGCACTTAAATATATTTTCAACAACATCTTTATAATCACTAGAGTTTTCTCCACTATAAGCTATTGCAGTAGAAGACTTCTTTACAACAACATTAATATTAGGCATAGCCCTATAGACAATAGCATCTTCTAGAACACTATTTAGCGTAGACAATCTAACGCCGGCCATTACTGAAACAACTATTTTTCCTCTCCAAGAACTCTTCTCTACTTGACGAATAACTGTTGGAAAATGATGTGGTTTAACAGAGAGTATAACTATATCAGACTCTCTTACAGCTAAATCATTATCCTTAGTAGAAATAGCTCCAAGTTTTCTAGCATTCTCCAAAGTAGATTCTCTCCTACCAGTAGCATAGATTTTCAAACTAGGATAACAATTCTTTAAAGAAACTATAATAGCAGAACCTATTTTGCCAGCACCAATAATACCTACATACTCTACATTATCCCACGTAATTCCCACCAGCAACACCTAGACACAACGATTAAGCCACTATAGAATATAAATTTTTGCCAAACACACTACATAGACACTAAAGAATGGTGCGGCGGCCGGGATTTGAACCCGGGATCTCCGGCGATCTACGTTGGCATCAGCCTTGGCAGGCCGGCGTCCTAGTCCAGGCTAGACGACCGCCGCATAACTCATGAATATCTGAAGTTGTATAGGGATTTAATAT
>WAML01000217.1 GCA_015522345.1 Desulfurococcales archaeon | reverse complement strand
CTACAGTATATCAATAGACCTACATACAACTAGATTAAATAAAGTAATTATATTAAAGGCTACACCATCTAAAGACCTAGTTAATGAATCAGTAAAACTTTCTAAGTACATTGTAAAGTATGTAAAGAAAGTTGTAGTTGATAGCTTGAAAAATATAGTTGGTATACTTCCTGTAAAAAGCCTTGGTATAATAATCATATTAAAATAACTTAGAATAAGCAAGCTATAGTTCTTTAATTAGCTGCGATAGTCTCTTAATACCTTCTCTAATAGTCTCTGGCGATGGATAGCTAAAGCTCAACCTCATACTATTTTCTCCTGTTCCATCTGGGTGGAACCCTTGTCCTGGTACATAGGCGACTTTGTATTTCTCTATTGCTACAGTTAAGTAACTCTTTGCATCAAATCCTTGTTTGTAAATATATGTGAATACGAAGAATCCACCTATTGGTCTACTATACCATGTGTATTCTGGGAAGTATTCTTCCATAGCTGAGACCATAGCATCTCTCTTAACCTTATACACGTTCTTTAATTTCTTTACATGTCTGTCTACTAACCCAGTCTTTATAGCTTCAGCAAATATGTACTGATTTAATGTAGGACTGTGTAAGTCAACATATTGTTTTAATAATTCTAGTCTTCTAGTTAGTTCTTCTGGAGGAACAATCCAGCCTAAACGTATACCTGGAGCCAGGATCTTGCTTATTGTACTCATATATAGTACTCTATCTTCTTTATCTAGAGCTTTTAGCGAAGTTATATCAGCTTTCTCATCAAATACGAAGTAGCTATATGGATCATCTTCTATAACTAATAGATCGTATTGGCTAGCTAGTTCTAACAAATGCTTCTTTCTATCTCTACTCATAGTAACGCCGCCTGGGTTTTGAGCTACGGGAATAGTGTATATGAATTTCGGCTTAAATCCTTCTGACTTTAGCTTCCGCAATACATCTTCTAGAATAAATGTTTTCATACCGTTCTCATCAATCTTTATACCAACTAATTCAGCTCCAGCTAGTTTAAATGCTCCAATAGCAGCTAGGTATGAAGGCGATTCCGTTATTACCTTATCTCCTATACAAATAAAGGCTCTAGCAACAATATCGAGGGCCTGCTGGCTGCCTGAAGTAATTATTATGTTTTCAGGATCTGCTTTAAAGCCTCTATTCCTGTATAAGAAGTCTGCTAAAGCTTCTCTTAACTCGGGAACACCCTTAGTCTCACTATATTGTAGACTATATTCTCCTTGTTCTGTTATTACTTTAGTAGCTATTTCAGCTAATTCTTCTTTAGGGAAATACTTAGGATCCGGTATACCGCCTGCAAAACTAATAATCTCCTTAGACTTTCTTACTAGTTTGAGTAACTCACGTATTTCAGAAGCACGTAACCTCTTAACTGCTGGACTTAAAAGTTCAAGGAGGGAATTACCCACGATGTACACCAAGACATAATATGTATATAGAGGTAGATAAAATTACAGGTAAAGGTGTGTCTATAGTGGTCAGAGAAGTAAATACTGTTATAAAGAAGCATAGAAGGGGTATAGTTAGAATAGCGCTTATATACCCAAGTATATACGAGGCATCTTTATCCAGTCTTGCTACTCATATGATATACTTCCTTGGCAACAAATACGATTATGTATACATAGAGCGTTTCACAGTAACTAGACTTTCTGGAAAAGAACCTCTGCCTCGAAGCTTAGAAACTAGAACACCCTTAAATAAATTCAAGTATATAATAGCTAGTATACATTATGAACCAGACTACGTTAATCTTATTAGAATATTATTAGCTGCAGGTATAGAACCCTATAGAAATAGACGGAGACTCCAACACCTAGTCTTTGTCGGCGGCCCTGCTCCAATGGCTAATCCTGCGCCACTAGAAGATATTGTTGATGGAGTATTTGTTGGTGAAGTAGAAGTGCTCTTACCAACATTCATAGAGACATTGATAGAGAACATAGATGACCCCAAGAAATTAATTGAGAACCTATGTAGTAAAGAAGGATTCTATATACCAGACTGTAGCGAGAAAACTAGGAGAATATGGATTTCAAACATAGATGAAGCCTTTTATCCAATAAAGCAGATACAGTCTATAGACAAAGAACCCGTGTACGGCAGAGGATACATCGTCGAATCAGCTAGAGGATGTCCTTGGTGGTGTCGCTTCTGTTTAGAAGGAAGACTATTCAAGCCTTATAGACCAAGAAAGTACTCTACACTCAAAGACCTTATACAAAAAGGACTTGAAGTAAATAGTTTAGATAGAGTCATATTTTATTCCCTCTACTTCTTGGGCACAGTAGATGAAAAGAGAATACTAGATTATTTAGGTAATCAAGGTATTAAAGCATCTATACCATCGCTTAGAGTAGATGTATTAAATAATGAGGCACTAGACCTCATTAAGAACATAGGTCAAAAAACTATAGTCGTGGCCCCAGAGAATATAAGTAATAAAGTGTATAGAGCATTCTGTAAATGTTTTAGGGGAGTATCTTCGAATAAAGACTTAATTAATACCCTATCTAATATCGTAGATAAATCATTTGATCTAAAACTATACTTCATAATAGGAGTTAAAGGAGAGGATATGGATAGTGTAAAGGAGAATATAGATTTTATAAGGAAGATAGCTAGCTATGCTAGAAGAAAAGGTAAACGAGTAACAGTTACAATAAATCCCCTTATACCAAAGCCAAAAACTCCTTTCCAGTGGATAGGTATGATCGATCTAGAGAAAGCCCGTAGAATATTAAGGTATTGTGTAAAAGAACTCTCTGGAATAACGGATACTAGACCCTACTATGCTAATTGGGCATGGATACAAGCTTCAATAGCTCTAGGTGATAGAAGTATAGGAAAAATATTAGTTGAATGGGCTATTGAAGGTGGAGGTTTAGGTGGATGGCGTAGAACTATAAATAGGAATAACTATTCAACAAAATACGTATTCACAGGCTATCCCTACGGAGAAGAACTCCCTTGGAATAAAATAGTTATTGGTGAATACGTAGAAGAGGTTTGCGAGAAAGAATATATTGTATTAAAGAGGATCTTGCTAAAGTAGGAAGAAATGCTAATGTCTTTTACCTCTACCAAGTCGTTCATGTGCTTTCGCTAGTTCTTTAGAAGAAAGAGCTGCTAACAAACTTAGTTCTCCCGCTAGTACTGCAGCTGCAATTATTTCTGCAAACTTCTTGGCATTAACGCCTGGTGGATTACCTCCACCAGCTACTCCGAGTATAGACAAAGCTTCTCTTTGAGTAGGCAACCAAGTACCGCCGCCAACTGTACCTATTTCGAGACTTGGTAAAGTAACGCTAATGTATAGGTCTCCATTACGGACTTCTGTCCACGTGTATCCTAGGCTGCTTTCAACTATTTGTGCAAGATCTTGTCCTGTTGCTATAAATATTGCAGCAACTATGTTAGCGTAATGAGCATTATAGCCCATAGATAAAGCTCTAGCGCTACCTAGTAAATTCTTTACAATATTAACTCTGTTTATAGCTTCAGGAGTAGTCTTTAAAACTTCTTCTACAATACTTCTCTTTACAATTGCTTCAGCAACAACACTTTTACCACGTCCTCTTAGAATATTTATTGCCGACGGTTTCTTATCTACACATAAATTCCCACTTAATGAAATACACTGTGTTTCCCCTGGGTACTTTTCCTCAATAAAATTACATATTTTGTCTGTAGCTATTGTGACCATATTCATGCCCATAGCATCGCCTGTACTATATACTAGTCTAATCCAGACGATATTCCCTGCAAAATAAGTCTCTAGATCTAATAGTTTTCCATGCCTAGTAGTTGATTCTCCTACTTTCTTTATCTCACTAAAATGCTTCTTTATCCAAGAGACAAGTTTTATTGCTTCATCAATACTAGGTGTCCAGAAAACAGGTGCTCGTGTCATACCATCAAATAATATTCTTGTCTTTGCTCCCCCGCTAAGAGTAACTGCTTTACAACCTCTATTCACGCTAGCTACTAAAGCTCCTTCAGTCGTGGCCAAGGGTATATAGTATTCTCCTTTAGCATACTCACCATTTATTTTCAAAGGACCGGCTATACCTAGTGGTATCTGTATAGCGCCAATGGGGTTTTCTATGTTTCTTCCAACAACTTCTACAAAATCTATTATAGTAGAGCCTATTGCAGGTAAGTGGGTTTTAGTTAATTCCTCTATAGCTTTTCTTCTGACAATAGTAGCTATGTTCTCGTTGCCTGTATACTCGCTTATTTTATGAATAGGGATTTTTCCATTAACGACTTTTTCAACTAGTTCTAAAATTTTACTCTTTATTTCACTACTCACTCTCTCTTTCACCAAGCAGTGAAGGTCGATAAACTATTCCATAATGTATTAATCCAGCATCCCTATCTTCACTTATTCTCCTTAGAACAGGTTCTACTATCATACCTTCTCTAATTTCATCGGGTTCTACATCTACTAGTCTTGTAAGTATCTTTACACGTGTCTTCAGCAACTCTACTACAGCTATTATTATAGGCTTATACTCTTCAAATCCTGTGGGAACAGTATATATTGTAGACCATGTGACAACACGTCCTTTATCAAGTAGTTCTATGTCTTCAAGCTGATCAGATCCACAGTAACGACATATTCTTCCTGGAGGATAATTTATTCTACCACACTCTAGACATTTTTTACCAAGTAGTTTATAATGGCTTTTTCGTTCTCTCCAGAATCTAGCAATAGAATACCTCATCTTTGCTCACCTTATCCTTTTAATTAATCTACGTGATTTAGCGTAAAAACCATAGTCTACGACTTTCTTCCTCTTTAGATAATCCTCTACTTTAGGAGCTTTATCTTGTTTATCAAGGATTTTCTCAGTTACTACTATACTATATGCATCACTACCAGCTCCACTACCAAATGGAGCTAGAAGTATTCTTTCACCCGGTTTTGCATTATCAAGTATTTTTGATAATCCTATTAATGCAGATGAATTATAGCTATTGCCTATATATGGCGTAACTAAACCTGGCAATACCTTCTCCTTAGGTATACCAAGTTTTTTAGCGACTCTTAGAGGGAATGTCCCATTTGGTTGATGAAACACTGCATAATCAAAGTCATTTATACTTAATCCTGTTTCCTCGAGTAAGCCTTTAACAGCATTTATTATATGGTGGAAATAAGCTGGTTCACCAGTAAATCCTTCGCCGTGCAGGGGGTATGGTTGATAAGCTCTCCTCCAGAAATCTGGTGTATCAGTAACATATGTATAGCTACCCTCAAATACTGCAGCAGCTTCTTCTCTAGGACCCAGGATCAAAGCTGTTGCTGCAGAAGATGCCGTAAACTCAAGTATATCTCCAGGATTAGCTTGGGCTGTATCAGAACCTATTACTAGAGAATACTTGATTAAGCCAGACGCTATAGCTCCTATACTTATTCTTATTGCTTCACTAGCAGCTCTACACGCGAACTCTAGATCCGTAGCCATAGTCTTAGGGGTTATCCCTAGAGCTTCAGCAATAACTGTAGCAGACGGCTTTACAGCATAAGGTTTTGACTCTGTCCCAAACCATACAGCACCTATTTCTCTAGGGTTTATATCCGCTCTTCTTAGAGCATTTAATGAAGCCTCCCACCCCATAGTTATAGCATCTTCATCTATGCTGCCAACAGCTTTTTCTGTAACATTTAGACCTCTAGGGGTTTCAGTAGGAAACCCCCAGATACGAGCTATATTATTTAACGGTAGTCTATATAATGGTATATATGAGCCCCATCCAATTATTCCTACTAGTTCATCAGGTTTCAAATTATAGACACCACACTACCTAATCTATTGAAGCCTTATACGCCTAATATTATTAAGTTGACTAAAAACAAGTCTTTATTTAAAAGAATTATTTCTTAGCATAAAGCCAACAAGCAACATAATGGCCTGGTTCAACTTCAATAAGTGGTGGTTCTTTCCTAGTACAGAGAGGCTTTAGTTCCGGATGTTCATCGAGAGCTACACATCTTGGATGGAATCTACAACCCGGTGGTATGTATATAGCGCTTGGTACTTCTCCTTTGATAGGCACATCTCTAATTCTAAGCCTATTCTTTGGATCAGGCTCTGGAATAGCTTCTATTAAGGCTCTAGTATACGGGTGAAGCGGATTTTCAAGTACTTTTCTTGTTTCACCCATTTCAACAATTTTACCTAAGTACATTATAGCTATTTTATTTGTAATGTATCTAGCTACTGCAAGATCGTGTGTTATGAATATATATGTAAGATTGAATTTCTTCTGTAGCTCAAGCATTAACTCTAGAATTTCAGCTCTAATAGATACGTCTAGCATCGATACAGGCTCATCAGCTACTATGAACCTTGGATTAAGTATTAATGCTCTAGCTATACCAACACGTTGTCTTTGTCCACCAGATAACATGTGTGGATATCGTGGAAGGAATTCGTCGGGTGGAGTTAGTTTTACTGCTTCAAGAGCCCTAGATACTAGATCATATCTTTCCTCCTTAGTCTCTCCTATACCGTGTATAAGGAGTGGTTCTTCCAGGATCCTATATATAGTGAATCTAGGGTTAAGGCTGCCATAGGGGTCTTGGAATATCATCTGTAATTCTTTGCGTAGAGGCTTAAGATACTTAGGAGGTATTGATGCAAGGTCGATGCTTCCTTGTTCATCAACAAATTTAGGTTTGTATCCTAGTTTCTCTAGCTCGTCTAGTAGAGTTTTCCTAGGCTTATAAGCTATGACTCCACTAGTTGGCTCTACAAGCCTCAATATAGTTTTTCCAGTAGTAGTTTTACCACACCCGCTTTCACCAGCTAAACCAAATACATCTCCTTCTTCGACCATGAACGAAATTCCATCAACTGCATGAACGTATTTGCGGGGCCTACCCATAATTATATCTATTAAACTACGTCTAACAGGAAACCATGTCTTAAGGTCTTTAACGTATAGGACTGTTTTAGGTGTAGGCTCTACTTTAAACACGTTTTCACTCATACATATACACCTCTAATTCACTTTTTAACGTAAAGCCAGCATGCTACGTAGTGTTCTGGTTCTATTTGTATTAGTGGTGGTTCTTGTTTGTCGCATGGCTCAAACCTAAACCTACACCTAGGATGAAACCTACAACCAGGAGGAGGACTACGAAGATCAGGTGGTACACCTGGTATCCACTCTAGTTTCTTAATTTCTCCTCTTATCCTTGGAATACTGGCTAGCAATCCCTTAGTATACGGGTGCTGTGGATTATAGAATATTTGTTCAGCACGCCCTATTTCAACAATTTTGCCAGCATACATTATAGCTACTTTATCAGCTATTTCTGCAATAAGGCTTAAGTCGTGGGTTATGAGTATTATAGACATTTTATACTCTCTCTGCAATCTCTTAAGCAAGTTCATTATTTGTGCTTGAACAACTACGTCTAAAGCAGTTGTTGGCTCATCGGCGATGACTAGAGGAGGATTTAGTGCTAAAGCCATGGCAATCATTACTCTCTGTTTCATACCGCCACTTAATTCATGTGGATAACTATGTGCTCTCCTAGGGTCTATACCGACCATTTGTAGGAGTTTATATACTCTTGCATAAGCTTCTTTCTTAGTTAATCCCTCGTGCAACATTATTACTTCAGCCATTTGATCGCCAACAGTATACACTGGATTAAGAGCATTCATTGCTCCTTGGAAGACCATCGATATTTTCTTCCACCTAATTTCTCTCCTAAAGCTCTCATTATCCATTTTAAGTATATCCTTTCCTTCAAAGAGTATTTTTCCACCAACAATTTTCCCCGGAGGAGGTACAAGACGAATTATTGAATACGCAGTTGTACTCTTGCCACACCCACTTTCGCCAGCTAACCCTAAAACTTCTCCTCTCCTAAGGGTAAACGATACTCCATCAACAGCTTTTACTATACCCTTCGTTGTATAGAAGTATGTTTTCAAATCTTTTACTTCTAATAGTACTTCACTACTCATTACATACACCTCTAGCATTAACAAAGCAGGCCAATCATAGATACACTACGCTCGAACTAGTATCATATAGCAATATTAAGTTTAGTACACCTATTTTAAAGTTATTTTAGTAGTAGAACTAATAGTATTCATAAAATAATATAGAGCGCCATATAGATGACGTAGAAGTGATAAAATGATTAGAGCACCATTCATACCCTCTCCTAGAGAAGCCATAAAGAAAGCCCTAGAGCTACTGTGTTTGAGAAAAGATGATGTATTCTACGATCTTGGATGCGGTAATGGTGAAGTAGTTGTTGAAGCCGCGAAGAAAGGTGCTACTGCTGTAGGTATTGAAATAGACCCCTATTTAGCTGAAGTAGCTCGTGAAAAAATAAGAGAAAACCATTTAAGCGATAGAGCATACATTATTGAAGCTAATTTCTTCTTAGTTGACTTGAGTAATGCTACAGCTATATACTCCTATCTATACCGTTCAATAAATGAATCACTAGCACCTAAGTTTGAAAAAGAATTAAGAATTGGAACAAGAATAGTCACACTAGATTTCCCAATACCAGATTGGATCCCTATTCGTGTAGAAAGGTTTATGGACTCAATGAATAGAGTTAGAACACTATTCCTCTACATAATCGGCATAAGCAATCCATCTAGTCTAACTAGAGAACCGAGAATATATGATTATAAGAGAATCTTGAGGATAACAAGATGTATTCAATAAAAATACTTAATACATCATGGAATGGCAGGGTAGTTTATTTAATTGAAGACAATATGCCTATGCTTGGATACATAGCCTTTGGAATAATAGATCGTGGAACAAATGTTCTACAAGTTAGACCTACTACTATATGCCCACTCAATTGTATATTTTGTAGCGTAGATTCTGGACCATACAGTAGGCATAGGTGGGCTGAGTATATAGTTAAGCCTAAACCATTAATCGATACTATGGATTATATAGCATCGATTAAAGGATACGGGCTTGAGGCTCTTATAGATACTATAGGTGATCCATTAACTTATCCTTGGCTTGAAACCTTAGTAAAGAATTTGAAGAAAATACCTGAAGTTTCATATGTTGCACTAGAAACGCATGGAGCTCTTTTAACAATAGAGCTAGTAGAACGTCTGGAAAAAGCTGGTTTAGATAGAATTAATTTAAGCATTGATACTCTAGATAAAGAGAAAGCTAAGTATCTCCTAGGATCTCCTTGGTTTAATATAGAACGAGTAGTTAAGGTAGCAGAATATATAGTTAAGAATACATCTATTGACCTACATGTAACGCCTCTATGGATACCGGGCATTAACGATAAAGACGTCATAGAAGTTGTTGAATGGGCTGTATCTATAGGTGCAGGAAAGAAATGGCCTCCAGTAACCATACAAAAGTACAATATACACAAATATGGGAGAAAAGTACCTGGTATAAAACCTATGTCTTGGAATACTTTCTGGAATAAGATTGCTGAATTAGAAGAAAAACTGGGAATTAAGCTGAGATGGAGCATGGATGAATGGGGTATGAACTACAGGAAGAGAGTACCTAATCCAGTTAAAAAAGGTGATGTAGTAGAAGTAGTAGTTGTAGCTCGAGGATGGCTTAAGGGAGAGTATCTAGGGGTTTTCAAGAAGAATGAAGAGGAGAGACTTACAGCTATAGTAGGCTATAGAGGAAAGATCGGGGGTCGCATACTAGGAAAGATAATAGATGATAAAGATGGTTTATTTATTACGAGGTTTCTTGAAAAACTTTAGACAGTTCTTAGTCTAGGCTCTACTATTCTCTCAATGGCCATTCCAAGCATTACGAATGTTAGTGAGGTTATTGAGATCAATAAGCCTGGAGGTATTATCCACCACCATACGTAGAGATAGCCTGCTTCTCTAGCCTCAGCTAGTATAGAGCCCCATGTCGGGAACCCGTGTCTTATACCTAGTACACTTAATCCTGCTTCAACTAATATAGCACTGGGTACCGAGAAGACCATACTAGCTACAGCATATGGTATTATTTGTGGTATTATGTGCTTGAAGATTATCCTCTTATTACCGGCACCTAATGCTCTAGCTGCTTCAATATATGGTTCCTCTTTAATGCTCAGCGTCATAGATCTAGTAATTATAGCTAGACCTCCCCATCCAAATACCATTAGTGTAGCTAGTATAGCGAACAGCCTCATTACTGGATCAGCAAACATGACTATAGCTATATTGGCTATTAGAATAAGTATTGGAAGCAATGGTATATTGCCTAAGACATCGACAATTCTCTGAATAATTTCATCAATTACTCCACCATAGTATCCACTAACTACTCCTAGGAGAAGACCTATAGTAGTTGTAACAAACGCGACAAGCACACCAATTGCAAGTGCTACTGGGAATCCAAATAATAGTCCTTGAGCTAGGTCTCTACCTATATCATCAGTTCCCATGAATCCATATATTGTCCCCTTAACCACGATCTTTACTTCACTAGCAGGACTCGTTAAACCAGGGACATCAGGAGGATATGATAGCTGAAGAACTATACGGTAGTTACCGGTAACGGGTACTGGTGTAACTGATATTTCGTAGAGCATTTTAGTCTGCTGTATTTTGTCACTAAACTGTTTCAGGTCATTGCTCACACTTACTAATTTCTCTATAGTAGCTGCATCTACAACTCCTGTTTCATTAAGTTTCTTGGTTAATTGATTTACATTATTTACAGCATCGTTTAGGGTTGATATTATCTTTGATATACTAACGTTTTTCTCAAGGATCTTTAGAGAATCTATGATACTGGCCAATTGATTAGCTTCTTCACCTAATCCAAGGGATTCTACTTGTGTTTTTATATCTTCTAAAGTAGTTATGTATCCTTTAATTAGCTTGCCTATGTCAAGCCTAGTTATCTTTACGATGGGTCTTCCAAAGATGTATTTGGCAGGATCTCCCTTGATAGCATCTGATACAGCTATTATTATGTCATTGTATATAATTGATGCAATCTGCATATTGCCTCCTGTGAGTTCTTTAGGTGGAGTTATATTGTATTTCTTTACTAGTAAATAAGCCATTTCAACTGGAGCATTCTGAGTATCGATTCTCACAACATAGTATTCACCTTCATTTGCATAAGCTCTATCGCCAACTAATGTAGCGTTCTGGGGTAGTGAGAGAGGAGTTTCTGATAATTTAAATACAATTCCATCAGGTCTTTCAACAAGGAGTACTACTAGAGGCGTTATAAACCTATTTTCAGCAGTCCTATATACTTTTATTCCATGTACCTTTACTACAATGCCTTGTGGAAATACTTTTGATGGAAGCTCGTAGTTTATGCTATAGTTAGCGACAATTCTCTGAGTCATAGTATCTCTATATATATCGCCTCTCGTAACTGTGTCTACAACGTGTGGAGCATATTGATAGCCAAAGTACTTAATCCACTCCGGAGGAGCTAGTACGGGATTTTCTTCCCAGGCTTTACTGTTAAACCAGACTTCATTACCATAGTTTGGAGGCATTATAGCTAGTGCATATAGTGATATCACTATTAATGAGAATAATAGAAATAGACCTGCCTTACCAGTTCCATAGCCCCATACTTCTCTTAAAGCATCTTTTAAAGGTTCTAAAATCCTTCTCTTAAATATCATCTTAAATGTGGCTTTCTTCTCAAAAGCCATGGCCCGTCACCTCAATCTAACTCTTGGATCAAGCATTATATAGAGTACTTCAAGTATAAACCTAGCAATTATATATACCATAGTTAATACGTAAGTGAGTCCAAGGATAGTGGGTACATCGCCGCTGGATATAGCTGCATAGTATAGTGAACCCATTCCAGGCCAGTCGAATACTGATTCAGTTATTATAAATCCTCCTAGTGAACCAGCTAATGCTAGTATAACTGAGGTTGTCACAGGCGGCGCCATTACTCTAAGTATGTATCTTCTCGCAATTAGTTTCTCAGGTAATCCCTTGGCTTTAGCAACCATTACGAAGTCTTCACGTACAACACGTAGAACCATTGCTCTAACAGAATAGAGCCATCCTCCTAGAAGCACTATAACTACTGTGACTATTGGTAGGAATGCATAATATGCTATATTAACTAGGTTCGCTAGAGGGTCTTCCCAGAAATACTTTATGTAAGGCATTACGTACCTACCGCTTGTCGGGAATATTCTTAGTGTATACCCAAATACTTGTATAAATACCATGCCGAGCCACCAAACTGGTATAGCATTAAATAATGCTGCATAAGTTATTACTCCTCTATCTAAGAGTGTACCGTGTCTATAAGCTATAATGGGTGCTATAGACAACGATATTACAGCACATATTATTTGGGCTATAGTAAGCATTACTACAGTCCTAGGTAATGTTAACATAATGAGTTTAGCCACAGGTGCTGGTGGCTGAACACCAGCTACTTGAGCTGGTGCTTCTTCCTTAGATATACCTAGGTTGAACGTTAAAGTATTAATTATCAAGGGTCCTACACGTTCGTACCAAGGCTTATTAAGTCCGTATAGCTCAATTAACTCCTGCTTCTTTTCTTCGACAAGTTGTTTGATTTTCTCAGGAGGGAAGCCTCTATTTCTAAGAGCTTGATAATAAGCCTGTAGTTCTTGGTTCATAATAGCCTTCCATATGCTTTCAGCATAGCCTGTAGCTTCCATTATAACGGCTGTTAATGTAACTATTACTATTAACGCAAATGTTAGAGCAATTGCTCTTCTCAATAGAATTGTGCCTACACCAGGCATTATATCACCAACTCTGTACTCTAGGGCTTCCTACAGTTCATACCAATTATTGTCTTTGTGGTATATAACTATTATTATCTCTATAATATGTATAAATG
>WAML01000216.1 GCA_015522345.1 Desulfurococcales archaeon | reverse complement strand
ATTGTTTCACGAGCTATATATGCTTCGGCTTTAACCTGCTCTATATACCTGTGGATGCTTTTTGAAGAATACCTCTTATACTCTATAATAATGTTCTCTCCGTTTACTTCAGCAACTTCATCTATTATAGTTGATAACCTGTATCTCCTACTACGTACGTATAATCTTTTCTTCTCTTCTTCTGCTTCTTTACCCAATAACATACTGTCTGTAGGAGGCTCTGTTACACAGTAGTTGTTAATAATCCATGGAATTACTGGACAGTATATGTATTCTTTAACTAGTGATGGTGCTGGCTTTAATTCTCTTACCATATACAATATTGATCTCCTTCTTCTCTACACTTCTAACTTCTTCAAAGGGTTTACCATAAACCTTCATATGCTCTATAGAATACTTTATCAAGGGTATGATGTGTACTATATCTGTTTCTAAGTCAATGAATCTGGGTATAGCTCTATACACATCCTTTACAGTCATGGGGCTAGGGTTTCCCAAAAACATACTCCTCTGCAGTCTTGAAAGTCCTTTACTTTTAAGATAGTCTGACAACCTTTTTCTCCTAGTATTTGAGGATATATCGTAGACAACTACCAAATACATAGCTTACCAATCCCATACATAGCCTTCATATGCATTTCTTGATCCCCTCAGATACGATGCTAGTTCAAAAGCCTTCTTCTTAATAACTTGTCTAAGGGTATAGGGTGTTTTTGAGCCTTCTAAGTGAGTCCATGTATTTTCCATAAACTCCGTCATAGCCTTTATGATCTTTATTCTTGAATCGTATGTTAGGAAGCCATTGTCTATGCTTGGAACCCATTTTCTCCTAAATAACTTAATCAATACATAGTCTGCTATGAACCTAAACTGCTCTATAAAATCATATACTAGGACAGGTTTCCCACTATGATCTACATGCAAGAAGCCAGCGTAAGGGTCTAGGCCCGCTAGTACAAGTGCTTTCCAACACTCCTTGTATAGTATTCCATAGCCGTAGTTCAGCGATATATTAAAGGGATCTATTGAATCTGGGTCTCTTCCATCAAATCCTATGTCTCGTGGTATAAGTGTAGCTACTGCATCCCAGTATATCCTTGCTGCATAGGCTTCTCTTTGCCTAAGATACTCGCGTGCTTCATCGAATAAGCCACTGTACTCTAGTATTTTCTCAGCTTCAGCTCTTATGATGTAGTAGGGTTCTTTGAGCTCTAGTCTTTTAGTGTTGTGGTAGTATCTTTTAAGTAGTCCTGCTTGGTTTAGTAGCTTAGACCATACAATAGACTTCATAAACTCTACTCCAATATCTCTTCCATATGCTTTATACTGTTTTCTTCTCGTATCGACTGTCTTGTTTATGAATGGAGGATATACTCTTCCTACAGGCATACCCTTTGAGTCGAGGAATACAAGGTCTATACCATATTCTATGATTTTTCTAATAGTCTTACTTGTTAATGATACGCCGCTGCTAGCTATTACTATTTGTTCTAGCTCTAGAGGACTAGCTTCTTCCTTCGAGTCTCCGTTAATAACTTGGAATACTCCATTCCTATACCTCAGCTTTACTCCATAGCCTACGATGACTAGTGTCTTCACTGGTTACACACCTCATAGAAGGGGCATTGGCGTGGGCATGAAGTGTTTTTAACTGGCTCTCTATTCTCCAGCAGCATGTCTATGACTTCATCTCTTTCTTCAAGAAACCACCGTCTAAGTGTATTTGATATGTAGACGGGGGCTATCTTCATGCTTGGACTTGTACCTGGTACACCGTTTATATAAACTAGTAACCCGTAGTCGAAGGGTATTTCTAGGTTTGATTCTAGAGCTAGTGCGTAGCCTGTTATCGATAGTTTATGGAAGTCTCTTTGGCTACCGTATTTTAGCTCTACAACTACTCCTCCATCGCTTACAGCGTCTATGCTTAGATTACTTGATAAGCCTAGGAGAGAGCCATCTACATGATATTCAGAGTACCATGTTAGTAGAGGAGTTCCTCCACTAACTGCTTTCTCATACTCTATCTCTGCTGTTAGTGATAGTACTAGTGTCTTGAATAGTTCTATAGCCCATTTCTCGCTTTCTCCAAGTAGCTTCTTTACTCTATACATTAGTTCTTCATATACAAGCCATCCAGGGTATCCTTGGGCTATAAGTTTATTAACTTGCCTTATAGCGGTATTGAATATTGTGTGGATCTTCTTCCCCGTGTTTAAGGGATCTGTTGTCTTTGGCTTAATACCTATTTTCCTCCTGAGCCATACATCTCTTCTCGTGGGACAGTACTTGTTAGCTACTTCATATACTCCTAGGCCTAGGTATGCACGAGGCTTTATAGGTGGTTTATCCCAATTCCATCCTCTAAGCTCTATGTCGACAGGGTCGTTTCTAGCATAGTAGTATAGGCGTTTTATGGTTCTTAGCATAAGTCTTCTGCTGAGCATGTTCTTGTGACACCTCTGTATTTTATTCCTGTTGTTTTTGAATATGTATCAGACGTTCCATAGTCTGGAGTTCTTCCCGATCTATTCTGGGAATAAATTTATGTCTATGTTCATGATAGTAATATTTTGATAAAGCTATTGAGCTGTAGTGGGTTGGCTAGACTCTTTATATTCCCTATAGGCTATCATGAAGACTTTATATTGAGGCGTTTAGCTAAATGTGGTGCTTCTGGAGATGATAGAGTATTCGTTATTACATGTAAGCCTTATAGCTTGGGTACTCGTAGTGCTTTTGAGAACTTGAAGGCTAGAATGCTTGATCTAGGGTATGGTACTCCACTCCTTATAGGGCTTGAATGTAGTAGTCCATGGGATTCTATTCTTGAGCTAGAGAATATATTGAGTGATAGAGATGGAGTTGAGGAAGTAATAGTGGATCTTAGTGGGGGTATGAGGATCCTCTCTATATACATACTATTCACACTATATCTTCTAAGAATAAACTTCAACTTATACGTACAGCCTGAATCAGGTTTATTTGAAGAAGTACTTATACCAAATAGGATCATAAACCTATTGTTTAATCCACTAACCGATGTAGAAAAGAAAGTACTTGAGATAATAACTAACAACCCAGGCATAACCATTAAAGAACTCTCAATAACGCTTGGGAAGAAAGAAAAGACAATAGCAAACATAGTAT
>WAML01000215.1 GCA_015522345.1 Desulfurococcales archaeon | reverse complement strand
ATTCAAATATCTTAAGAACAGAAAATATCTGATTAAAGAAATTGGTAAAATTGAGACTAAGATAAACCAAGAAACCAATAACAAGGTTGCTAAGTTTATACTTAACAAGTCACAACAACTTGCTGATTTCATGAATAATAAAGGTGCTGGTAAAAACTTACTAAGCAATGCTCATGCTATCATGAAGTTCTTACCATCAACTAGAAACTTTTCTTCATTAATAGAAGATGTAGATAAGTTAGTCTCTATGTATGCAATATTGGGATTAGATAAAGACAAGAAAGATACACTCTTGGATATGTATTCCAATGATCCTGAACCAATACATAAAATACTATCCTATATTGCTTCTCTAAATAAAGAAGAGGAAGAAAATGCTACACCTATTGCATTACTAAATGCCTACAAAGGTTATGTTCCAAATCTTTCTAAGAATAATAGTAATATTATAATTGAGTCTGATGCCTTAAAAGATGATCTCATATATAGAGGGTATATTCGTATTGGTGATTATAAAGGCCATAGTAAATTTTCTACTAAGTCCAAAGGATATTATTATACCAATACAAAACAAAATGGCACCTACTCACAAGGAGTATTACAGTCCGTACATAATACGTACAAAGGGGTTAATGCACTAACTGGTAGATCAGTTAATGGTATTACTTCTGGTGGTATCTATGGCGATAATGTTAATGGTATTAATAACAAAGTATTAAGTAATAATCCCAAAGAGGGTTTAAAACCTGTATTCTCTGTAAACAAAAACGGTGTTATTAGTATCTCTGGTTATGAAAATATTATTGACCCAGATCTCATTGAAAAATATCAAAGACCACCAGCTAACCTAGCTCTTATGTTAGGTGTATGGGCAGGTCGTCAGGTAGAAGAGAAAATGGCTAGAGAATATAACAGTGCTTTAATAAGTGAGTTATATAACATCTGGAAAAAATCAGATCCTAAAGATAAAGGTTTATTTGAGAATATGGCTAAATCCAAAGATCCTATTTATAGAGATAGTTGGAGTGTAATTCCTGATACCACTAAAAAAGATATCGAAGCCTTATTTGGTAAAGACACATTTTGGGTTCGTAAAGATATGATCAACTTGTCTCTTGGTTACAGAGACCCAAGTATTGTAGACGTATGGTCTGGTAAAACCAGATTACCTAAGCCTCTGGTTACTACTATCAAAGCTGCTACCAAAATGATTCCAGGTGATAAGGGCGTAAAACTTCTTGCCAATACAGAGTCAGGCGTACAAAGTATTGTATCCCATGCAAAGGATTTAATTATTGTTAGATCCTTGATTGTTCCTTACATGAATACTCAAGCCAACGTATTCCAATTATCTAACTTAGGTGTACCCAGTAAGTTAGCTATAAAAGGTTATAGGGATAAGACTAAAGAGATTGAAAAATATAATGAAAATATTAAAAAGAGAATTCAATTAAATACAGAAATTGTGTTTAATAAGGATGACAAAAACAAAGTAGCTATTCTTGAACATCAGATTAAAGTTCTTGATGATGAGAATGCTCGTATGTCTATTGCTCCAATGATTAAGGCTGGCGCCTATAAGAACATATCTGAAGGCATTACAGATATTGATATTGAATTGACCTCTGGCCGTATGGGAGAATGGGTTGAAAATCAAACTGAAAAACTTCCCACAGGTATCAAGACTATTGCCAAGTATGGGTTAGTATCTAAAGATACTCCACTTTATAAATTTGCTAATAAAGCGGTTCAGTATGGGGATTTTCTTGCTAAATCAATTCTATACGATCACCTTATAAATCAAGGTAAGACAGAAGAAGAAGCTGTTAAGATAGTTAACGAAGAATTCATTAACTTCTCAGTACTACCTGGCCGTGTAAGAACAGCACTTGAAAGTAATGGTGTTACATGGTTCCTGACATTCAAAATTAGAGCCATGAAAGTAGCTTTAAGAATGATCAGAGAACACCCAGTACGTTCCTTATTAGTAAGTAGTACAGTTGGTTCACTAGGTTCACCTATAAACGACAACCTAATAAGTGTTATTGGTCAAGATCGTTTAGGATATTCCTTAGGGTGGGATATGTTATTTGGAGCACCTGAATTGAATCCATTTGTGAACTTAGTAGATTGGTAATAAAGGCCCCTGGTATATAAATTAACCAGGGGCCTTCTTATATTGAACAATTTCTTAGTATGGCCTAATCAAGCTAGGTTTCATCTAACTTACCTAAGATTTTATATTCAAATGATATTTAAGAGTTGTGAACTCTATAAAGGGAAATATCTAATCCCGTTATTTGTATTTATGTAGTCAAATACGATACTGCTCGTTTTAAAATGTTAAGCATCATTATTATGTTTTCTATTTACAGACATAGAAAGCATAATTAATTGTCATTTTCTTCTTTATCTTCTTTCCAAACAATTACAGCTACAAACAAAATTGCAGCTATAAAAAATACAGGAGTTAACAAAGACAAAATAGCTCCTAATACTGAACCAGCAACGAGGATCATTACTGATACGATTAGAAGTACAATGACCAATAATACATTTTTATAATTATTGGTCAAAGATCGAACTCTTCTTAACAACTACCTTTGGGGCTTCTTCACTATCACTCGGTTCCTCTTCCGAATTACTAGTTTTGGAGGATTGGTTTTCCTCTGCCCCGAAAAGGTTTTTTGCTTTGTTGCTCGATTCTGTTTTAGTATTTTCATCGGCGGTACTATCAACTTTTCCTTTTGTTGTTTTAGTATCTCCTCTGTCGCTGCTATCATCACTGTTTTTAGAAGTAGTTTCCACATCGGCAGTTTCTTCCTTTGGCTTATTTTTAGAGCCAGCAGGGCGACCACCTTTTTTCTTTTTAACGGGAGCAGGTTTATCAGTATCAACACTACTACCCATCATCACCTCAGCGGTGATCTCTCCGCCTTCTACAGAGAGGTTGACTCCATTAGCGCCGGAGATACCCTGTGTCTCCACAAAGTCCTCTAGAGCCTTCTGGATGTCTGCTTGGTCCAATAGAATTCTCATTTTACTATCTTTCTTTGATTCGATTTCAGTAATAGTCACTAGGACATATTCATTTTTGACAATACTGCCAAAACCAAAAGAGACAAAATCAATATGAGTATAATCATCATCATCAATAATTCCCGATTCTACTAACGTATCTGAGAAATATTTATCGACAATAGATCCTACATTCATAACATCTAATCTTCTTTTGGAAGACGGGTATATATCATAATGGAGAGTAATTTTCTCCATTGATGGAATGCCCAATAACAACTTGGACGCAATCTTAGAGAAATTCTTCTTCTGTGCACTCAGACTACGAAAATGGAGATTACGATAAACATTCAAATTAAGAGCAGTCTTCTTCTTCCTAGAAGATTGTATTCTCATAGGAAGAGTGACTTTAAATATCCTATTAGGTTTTTTCGTAATCTCCATCTTCATACTTAAACTCAATCGAACAATGTCGATTTAGCTTTAGGTTTGGCTGTAGTATCTTTACTACCGCCAAATTTACTACCAGTAGCTTTAGCTCCAGTAGATTTATCGTAAGTCTTACCCTTGTTGCGATCCAACCATTTGGTAGCATATGCACCATGGGATTCATTCATAGTATTGATGCCTTTAAGCAGATCACCCTCTTGAACTACTTCATCAAAATTACCACCAAGACCTTTGATATATTCTGCGACTTCAGAAATAGTTACCATAGAGCCGGGAGCGAAGAATTTTACTACTTCATTTTGATCCCTGGTTTCACCAGTAGGTTCATAGTCACCTGTAGCATCATTCTTAACTGTCTTATCGACAGTTTGACGCTGGAGAGCAATCATCACAGTTTCACCATGGAGTTCGGAGAAACAATCAACTACTTGAGGAAGTTCCTTCTTAGCATCAAAATCATACAGCTTAACTGTAAGTTCTTCTACATCCATGTCGCCCATGTTCTTACCAGCAACCAGTAGACAAAGGCTATTCACTTGGTTGAAACCAGGAAGATTTTTATCTTCTTTGGTTTTCTTATCTTTGTATGTTACTTCGCCATTACGATTGCTCACCCAAATTTGGGAACGGACTTCACGTCCATTTACATCCATAAGCAGAGTTACATTACGAGCTTCAGAAGAAGCTGCTTTACCAATATAGGCGGTCTTAATAGTGGCTTCATAAACATCAGTATCTAATACACCACCTCCACCAATGAAGTCTTCTTCAATGGTTTCTTTAGCGGTAGTTTTACCTGCAAAAATATTCGACATATTTAATCTTTCTATTGTTATAATTAATCAGAATAGTAATTCTGAAGTTGATCAACTACTACTTGAGCATCGTTATCAATATACGTTTCTTCATCACTGAACAAACCGAAAGGAGAACGTACACGATCACCTACAGTTGCTTTAACAGTGCGTGTCTGAAATACGTGTTTATATCCAAGATCCTTATCTCTATCAGTAATAGTAAGTAGCTTAGTTTCCTCAGCATCTTTCATAATATCTTTGATAGATAATTTCTTACAGTTAATAACTGTAGTAAAATATGCTTCTAAACCATTCTTTTTTAGGGAACCTTTAACAGGAACCATAAAATTAATTTTACCTGTTTCTTCATTAAGAAGTGCATCCAAGTGACCAAGCATAATTACAAATGGCTTAGCTTTGGCTACATAATCATATACTAATTTGGGAAAGAACTGAGCATACTCTCCCCAAGCGGCCATAGTATTAGCTGAGTTGAGAACATGGACAGTTTCATATCTATTCATCATAAACGAAATAGTATCAATTACGATAGTATGATATCTACCAGTAGTATCTTCATTAATTTGTTCGAAGATATCAAAGATTTCTTCTGGATCATCAATAGTGATTCTTTTGAATTTATTTTTAAAGGGTAGTGGCTTCCCACCCTCACAGTTGATGTATAATACACCCTCTTGATTACGTAGATTAATTAAAGAGAAGGATTTACCTGCCCCAGATTCCCCACAAATGAGGACACTGTTTGGATTTTCACTCATTGAATAATCCACCACGAATAAAGGATTAAGCCAAAGATTAGATTAACAATTATAGCATATTGAGTAATTTCAAAAGTCCTATATTTACTTACAGTATAAAAAATAGCACCCATAACGTAGAATATATACCAAGTTACGGGAATTACCCAAAAATATGTTTTAAAGATTTCAAGATAATCCATAATTATTCCTTCAATTATTAATTCTTGTAGTTTGGTGGGTAAGGCTTACTAAGCCATATGCGATCTACAATCCCACCAAACTACTTATCACCGCTACAATTAAGTAACGGAACTGGAGAACAGTTTAATGACTTATTCAGGTCAACCTTTAAAGGTACGTGAATATTTATTTCTAGACTCTTCAAACGTCGCTTCGACGACCACTAGTTGAGATTACACGCTTCGCTCTCTGCTCATTTAGCCCTTTTGGGCAACTGATTTAAGGACAGTCATTTCAACCTCTTCTTTTTTAAGAGGTGAAACAGATCTATCATTAAGACTTTTAACCTTATGAGATAATTCATCATAACCCATACCAGCATCGTGCAACATCATAGCAAACTTAAGCAGATTGTTGTTACGATTACCGATATCCATATTATTAAGGAACCATCTTTCAAGGTGATCTAAATTACCAAGATCTGCAACTGAATTAACATATTCAGAATTCTTCTTGGTTTTAGGAATAAAAGGTAATACATCAATCAAAGATGTACCCCTATGTACTGTCACTTGGCTATTTTCATTAGTCATCCATTTCTTAGAACGCTGTTCTGCAGCATCATCAGATTCAAATGGAAGCCAAAGAAGAAAACTTTTCATGAAATCACGATAATCTTCTTTGTCTAATGAAAGATTGTAATTAGAAGGTAAAATTAACCTAAATCTATTACACTCTTCAGTATGCCTTTTAGTAGTAGCAGTAATGTAAGTATATTCTTCCATAAGATCATGAACATCCTCAAGAGGAATAGTTCCATCCACATCAACAACCAACATATTGAATCCTTCAATAATGTTATCATCGGAACGATGATTGTCATTAAAATGGTGATTACACCAATGCATTCCTGGTGCAGTAAGAAGCTTAGGTAGATTATCTAGAGATTGTTTCTCTGGTTGATAACCAGTAGCAAAGTGATCAGAGAAGCTGAATATCAATTTTTTCAGATCTGTTTCTTGTAATGTGGAACCAGAAAAGAAATCAACTCCACTGATCACATTTTTCTTAATAACTACATGGTTACTAACTCCCCATGCCATGGCGAGATCCATTATTTCTCGACGAGGTGTCGTAGATGATGGATAATATGGCAGATCTTCTACAAGATCAGCATGGGTAAGAGTTCCAGAAGAATCAGCAATATACTTAGCCAAACGAACGAAATTACGTTCGCGCTTTAATAGTTTTTGAAAACTATCTCCACTTTCCTCTGCAACACGTAAAGCTTGATGTAGATTTTGCATAGTAATCTCGGAAGACTTATCCAAGAATGCATAGACTCCAGCAAGCTTCATAGCTTTAAAATATCTATGTGAAATTTCTGCTTTACGAATAACTTCGTGTTCTGGCATTTCGTTAGCTAATCTTTCGCAAAATAAACGATAGGCAACTAATTCAATGCCAACTTCTTCAGATATATCAATAGTTTTATTGTAAAAATTGGCATCAGCAAATGAAGCTAATTTGTTCTTCCACGATTGTAAGATTTGATTCTTATTCTTAGATACTAATCCATTATATACGTCTTTAGGATCAATACTCGCAGAGAATTGTTCAGGTTTACCCATACCAAAAAAGCAACGTCTGGCATAACCAGTTTCAAGGAATGAGTAAAACTCATCTTCTGTTTTACTACCATCAAACAATTTAGATGTAGTACCAAACATGAGAACATTAGCAGGGGTAGACCCAACAAGATCTAGTCCACGTTCATTCTCATTAGTGTTCTTAACCAGTTTGGTTTTAACCCTACCAAGATCATAAAGTTCTAGCAGGATGTTAATTACTTCAGTATTACCTTGAAGGTTAGAACCAATCTCATCCATTTGGAAATTGATAGCTCCAATTTTAGAAAGTAAGAGTTTATACCTTAGTTGTTTAACAGCAGGACCAGTTCCAGAATCAAAAATAAAAGGAGCATGTCCTTGTTTTTTAAAATCAGATTCCAAAATTGCTTTTTCATTGTTTTCATCCGTTCCCTTAGTTGCTGCAATATCTACAGCAATATCAAATAAAGATTTATCAGCAATAGTAGGAAATATATTTTCAGAAAATTCAGTACGAAAATCGTTAATAATTTCTTCTAACAAAGATACAGAATAACCTTTACCAAAACCAGATGTAGCTAAGGCAATAGAGTAAGTATTAACAGGGATAATACCCCTCTCTGGGCTATTAATACTAGTTCTCATAGAGCTAGGTACTAACGATAAGAAGTATGCAACTTCAGCTTGAAAGAAATCTCGATTAATATTCCCAGTTCTGTGACATAAAAGATCTACAAGATCTCTCATAGCAGGATGGTGATCAATGCTTCTAACAGCATTGATATCATATTGTTGCGTTTTCAATGTATGCTTCCTTTATTGTTTTCAGGAGAGGTATGTACCATCATCCTTGAAATAATTCTTACGTTGTTCACAAACCGAAAAAGCGGGACAGTAAGTACATGCTTTAACTTGTCCAGGTTCTTTAACAATTACACCTTTTTTCTTAGCCATTTTATGTAATTCAGCATCTGCATAAGAATCAAATCTTTTAGTACATCTACCACCTAACTTAGCTTTTGCAGGATCAGCATAATATTTATAAGAATCTTTCTGTCTCCAGAGTTCCTCATCAGTACATTCAACCATTTTATCTTGGTTCAAGGCTGCATTGGCTTTAATATGGTTGATCTTATTATCAACCCATTCTTCAGTATCTTTAAGAGACATTAAAGCAAACTCCTTATGAGCTACTCTTGTCTGTGGATACTTAGGATCTGCAGTTCTATATTTAGCCCAATCAGTAAAGATGAATTCAATACGCATAATATCATCTTTAATTAATTCTGGCAGAATCCAACGATACATAGATCCTTGTAGAATATAATCCTTATCTTTAGAACCAGAGGTCCAAGCAAAAGTAGAGGTAGATTTAAAATCTCTATATGCTTGCCCAATTAGAAAATCTAATTGTCCTGTAATGACTACTCCCTTAAATTCTTTGAATCCTCTTTTTTCTAAATAAATAGGAACATCGTCTTTCTTAACATCTTCAGGGTTAGGATTAATTTTAATACGATCAATGATAGATTGAGGGTAATTAAGCTTACGCATAGCTTCTTGCCAATTACCTTCTGTCCATGCTCTTTCAATCGAATCATGAAATGCATGTCCAGCCCTAGCTGCTACCATATCAGATAAGTCAAACTCTTCTTTACTCATATCAACTTTACGTTTCAGAATTAACTGACGTGTAGGTTTCATAAGAGTAGTTACAGAAATTAACTCACCCGGTGGTGCATCAGCAGCTCCAGATTTATATCCATCTTGTAAAAGCCATACAGCTAAAGGAAGATCTATTTGGAAATTATTTGTTACTTTAACCATTATTTACCACCAAAATAAAAAGCTATTACTACCGCAACAGCTGTGATGATTGCACCTAAAGGCATATCTTTTGCTTCTTCATTAATATCATTAAGAGTCATCAATCCACAAAAGACTGCAATACCCCAGAAAATATGACTAATCATTAATCTACTCCTAATCTAAGATCGGAGCATCTACATAAATATCTCCATCTTCCAGATACTCATCACCTAAATATTCAAAGAACATATTTACTTTGATGTTATATACTACAGTAATACATTCCATTTCATTTACTACACTTTCATCAGCTTCTCTGATTTCATAGCTATGATCAAATCCAGGTACCAAGTATTGATTATTTTTAAGTTCCATTTTAAAGCTCCTTATAATATTTTAACCATAACCAAGGACATAAAGTTATAT
>WAML01000214.1 GCA_015522345.1 Desulfurococcales archaeon | reverse complement strand
GCATATATTTAATACCCTGTTCTACATAGACATTAAACAATAGATGTTTAGATTCTAAAAGGTGAATACATTGGATAAAGAAGAACTTATCAATATAGTTCATGAAATGAGTTTAAAAGAAGAAGAGTATGCTAGAGAATTAAGAGAACTAGCTACTAAGTTTAAACACCCTGTTCTCCAAGCTCTAATTCTTGGGATTTCGAAAGATAGTGAAAAACATAGTATTTTCTATAAATCAATCGAAGAATTATTAAGGAAGACCCAGCCTTTGATAACAGAGGAAGAACTAGAGATAATAAAGAAAGGTATAAGAAAACACATTAAAATGGAAGCACAAATGATTGAGTTTACCAAGAATATTTTAGATAAAGTAAATGATCCAAGACTTAGGCTAGTCTTTTCAGCAATATACGAAGATGAAGTAAAACACCATAAATTATTGATAGATATAGAGAGGAATATTGCTGAAAGAGAAACCTTCGCAGAAGAAGATTTGTGGGAAGCTGTTTGGAGAGATAGCCCATGGCATGGAACTCCAGGAGGATAAAGAATATACTCATTCATGACCAGTAAACAAGGTTTGTATCCACTACAATATACGCCTACAGCTATAGAGTTAAGACTTAATACTCTACTTACATTATATGGAGTAGATAGTGGTGATAAGTTATGGCAGAAGAGTTGCCTGAGAGTATTAGAGCAAAAATGATTAAGAAAATTATGAAGAATCTTGCTAAGAAAGAAGAAAGCAAATCAATTAAATTAGAAGACTATGTATTAAGTAGGTTAAGTGATGAGCGTGCAAGAGAACTTCTAGAGAAAACAAAGAGTCTATATCCCCAGGCATATCCTTATGTTATAGCGTTATTCTATAAACTATTAGAAAAAAGAGTTGTAAAAGAACTTGATGGATATACGGTATATACTGTACTTCAAAGACTGGGTATACCAGTTAAACCTGATCTAAGGATAAGATTTGTAAAACATGGTAAAGAAGTTGATTTTAAAGAATATGTTAGTGGTTGACAGGCTATATGCTATTTCCGTATTTTACTGTAGTTATGTTTATGTTCACACTATTTACAATTAATTAAGCCAATTATTCAATACTATAGATTTTATGAAGAATTTGCTTAAATTTCTCAGGGTCTCTATTAAGTATAGCTCTATATGCTTCATCTACATAATGCCTATTAGCTCCGAATAAACCTTTTAGGATAAAGTAGAGAAAGTAATTAGTTGACGAAGAGTCTCCGCCGAAGAAATCTAGTAGTCCACGGTAGCCTATTATAGGATCCTTTATGAAGATTTTTGCAAAGCTTTCTCCATAATTCATCATAAAATGCCAGTCTATTCTTGATATAGTTCCTGGTGCAACTTCATCCAGGTATTTCCTTAAGCTATTACTTATAACTTCATAAGCTCTGCTCACCAAATTATTCTTTGTTAAGTTCTTGTTTTTCCCCACACCACCCCGCCTCATTAGATAAACTGTTAATAAATTATTCGATGTTAACCCCCTCAAAGGGCTTTATGACTATATGTAATGGTCTCTTTGGGGTTTCTCCAAATCTGTTCTTCCATACTATCAACCTACGTATTATACCTCTCACAGATATCGATAACTCGGCTATCAATATCACATCAACTATTGTATCTAGGGGTATTTTTTCTTTCGGGAACTCTGAAGCATATATGTATACTGCTCTTATCTTTCGTGACTTTAATAAAGATATCAGTTTTATCATAGTAGACCAGAAGATCTGTGGATTACTCATTTTCTCGAGAGCTTTTAATCCATCCATTATGATGAAGTCTGGCTTAGTATTTGTGATAATTTCCTCTATTTCTTTACATATCTCAGATAAAGTCATTGTAATAGGGTTTAGGCTATATATCTTCATTTTTGAAAAAGAATCATATACTCTAAGATACCTAGCTCTATACTCTATTGTATCAATGCTCTCATCTAGAGATATATAGGTTACATTAAATCCTTTATCAACAATTTTTGAAGCAAGATATAGTGCTAGAACAGATTTACCTGATCCAGATGGACCTGTAAACAATATCTGCACTCCTGAAGGTATACCGCCTAATATTTTATCGAGAGTTTTAAAACCTGTTGATATTAGTTCATGCCTTGGTTCTTCACTAATGTATCTTCTCTTGGAAATTTCTAGCTCAGGTATCATTAGAGGTCTTATCCCATGACCATATTTTATAGTATATGGTATTTCTACAATAGGTACTTCTATACCTCTTAGTTTTCTTATTTCCATTACTCTCTCATATCTAAGAAATCCTTTAACAAGCTTCATTAATATAACTCCATCAACAATAAACTCTTCTATGCCAAAACCGACAAAGTCTTTTCCATAGGGTATATCTGCAATGATTATTCCAGTTATCCTATTGTTTTTAAGCAATGGGATTAAACCAGTGTGTAGGAATGCTCTAAGTTGTGCAGGAGATAACATAACAGATAAAGCTGAAAGGCTGTCAACGACCAGTCTTTTAGCATTTATTTCCTTTATAACATCACTCACTATTCCTATGAACAAGTTTATAGCGTCTTTATCAGATACCGTAGGTAATCCAATGAATTTAAATAATCCTTTCTCCTCTAGAGACTTAAAGTCAAAACCCAAGAGATCCATAAACTTATAAAAATCATCTCTTGCTTCGGCAAAACTAACGTAGATACCGGGTTCACTGTATACTTTAGCACCTACATACAAGAACTTGGCTCCAAGAGTTGTTTTACCAGTACCTGGATGCCCTGCTACAAGTATTATTGAACCTTCTATTACGCCTCCATGTGTTAATTCATCGATTTCAGGTATTCCAAGAGGAACTTTTCTAACTTTATTACTATTATTCTTCATGATTGGACAAACCTATGCTATGTGATAATACGTATTCCCTTAGACTAGTCTAAGTAGTTTGCATATAATAAAGCTTTTCTCTGTTCAAATAAACCATACTAGATAATAT
>WAML01000213.1 GCA_015522345.1 Desulfurococcales archaeon | reverse complement strand
ATAATAAAACATAACTTATTAAGACTATATAATAGGTAAAGAGATTATTGATATTATTGAGCTAGTTTTAGTAGGTGATATAATGTATTTTAAAGACATAGACGATCTTGATATAGAAATACTTAGACTACTTCAGAGTAATGCAAGATTAAGTTATAGAAGCATTGCTTCTAGATTGAACGTTAGTCCAGCAACAATATTGGTGAGACTACGTAAGTTAAAGAAAAAAGGGATAATAAAGGGGTTTACGATAGAAATAGACCCGTACAAACTTGGCTTTCAAAGCTTAGCATTTATACTAGTTAAAGCCGATCCTAGAAAGATAAAACAAGTTATTGCGAGACTTATTAGAGAACCAGCTATAGTTGAAGTATATGAAGTAACTGGTGAATACCATGTAATAGTGAAAGCTTGGGCCCACGACCCTAGCGATTTAGCTAGCGTTATTGATAGAATTCGTTTAATCGATGGAGTGATCGATACAAATACAATATATGTTCTACGTATAGCAAAAGAGTCGCGTAATCCTCTATAGAAATAGTCAGTATGAGAGCTCTATATCATAGCCTATATTGGCTCAACCGGTTTGCTTATCATCATACATAATTACTTCTATATTTATGAAAACTTATATCCTCTACTTACTTACGGAGATTCTCGAGTATATATTCAACAATATACTTAGCCGGATCAATACCTGTGGCTTGGTACAGTCCTTTCCAAGAAGGCATTGCATTTACTTCAAATACAACATACTTATGTTTATAGCCTATAGTTTCAGCAATATCTACTCCACCATAGTGTAATCCTAGTATTTTAGTGGCCTTAACTGCTATATCAGCTATTTCATCATCTATTTCAGCAGTCTCTGGAATAGCTCCTTGAGACACATTAGTCTTCCATTTATTAGGTGAACGAGAAACTCTATACATTGAAGCCACTATTTTCTCTCCAACAACAAATACTCTTATATCTCTATTATTTTTCTTCTCAATATACTTCTGTATATAGAGAGGATAACCATATGTCATAAGATAAGATATAATATAGTAGGCTAGGTCTGGGTCATCGATTTTTATTGAGCCAATGCCTCGACTACCCATTATAGGTTTAATGACTACACTTCCCCACTC
Organism: Desulfurococcales archaeon; assembly: GCA_015522345.1. Taxonomy (GTDB): domain Archaea; phylum Thermoproteota; class Thermoprotei_A; order Sulfolobales; family Desulfurococcaceae; genus WAML01. The sequence continues at coordinate 4,784 of WAML01000213.1, read as the reverse complement.
ACTAACTGTTCTAAGAGCTTCTTCTGCATCCTCAGTTAATTTTGTCTCTGGAACAGGTATTCCAGATCTACTTAGAATCCTCAAGCTAGTATATTTATCTCTAGCTAATACAAGCGATTCAGAAGGATTAATTACAAATACTCCTTGTTCTTCAATATGTTTAAGCATTGCAAGTCTTCTTATAAACTGCTCTAACCTAAGAAATACACCAATGCTTCTCACAATTATAGCATCTACATCAATACATTTGCCCAAGTATTTAAAGACGCAACCAGCCCTACCAATTTCAACAGTTATTTTATCTGGAGTAATGTATAGAGGTTTTACTCCATGTTCTTTAATAGCATTGAGTAAACGCCATGTAGTCCAAGTAGGCTTAGCTGTAGTATGAAGTACGGCAATTACAGTCATTTCCCGGTCTCTCCAGATAATATAAGTGGACTATTCCTTATTAGAACCTTAACTATTTCTTACTACCGTAAAGAGCAAGAGCAAGTACAATACATCCAAGAACTATAGTTGAAGACAAAACGTGTAGGGCGGCAGGCAACGGATTGTGAGGCTGAAGAAGTAAGGCCGTAAAATAACCTGCTAGAGTAACTAGTACATACAAAGCAATAGCCGCTACTTTATCAGCCACTCTTACATAAGGCTTTGTAGTAAATGCGTATATGTATAGCAACGTAATTAGTAAGGTTATAGTCCCATAAATTATGGATTCCCTACTATAATAATAGATCATATATAGTGCTGACATATAAGCTACTATCATAAATATAGAGAATACTTTACGAGATTCTAGGATTCTAGCCACGCACAATCCCCCATACAATCACTGGCGTCAACGCTATAATATAACCAATTTCTTACAGACTATATAAGTAAAGCGACTATCGAAGTATACAAAGGTATATCAAGAGGATCGAGGTTGAACAATATCTCATATACTTGGGCATTATTCATAAAAGCCTTGAACTTCTTTTCCTTTACAATGGATTCTTCAAGACTAGAGGATATGAGGAGTATATTATCTCCCTTTCTTGGCTCAAGTATACTTAATGGAATATAAGCTACTTTCTTACCTTTATGTTCTAGCGCCTTTAGTATAAGATAGCTTGATGACTCCATAAACCATGTAGAAGATATTATTACTTCATCAAGCTTCTTTAAAGAATCTATAACTCCTTTATATTTCTCATAAATTTCCCTAACAATAGTTGAGTAACCTTCTTTAGAAAATTCCTTCAACCTACTGATTCTCCTACTTTCCCCTTTATACATTGATAGACTAACCAAATACGATAACATAATCTCGTAAAGCGCAGCATATAATTCATTATTTATTTTAGGCAACTTTATCATTGGTGTTCCTCTTAAGAGCGTTTCAATAGTTTCTTCAGGAGGAGGCGACACTATAATTATGTCTCCTCCAGTCCATCTACTAGCATCACTAAGTCTTACTATTGATGGATCATTAGGTTTCGTTGTAAAGAATATAATGCTAGCTTTCTCTCTATATACAAGTCTATAAAGAGCTATTGTATCCGAGTCGTGTATTACAGGGTTTCTCTCAGGATATAGTATTGTTAAAAACCAGTATAATGTAGTGGCTGCCGGGTATCCTAGGCTATTATAGGCTATTATTAGTTCTTTTCTTAAATTGCTTAGAAAAACAAGTAGTCTATCTATATTATATTTACACCAGTTTTCAGCCGAAGAAACAAGTTTTATTACATATTCTATACTAGTGCTGTTTCTAGTGCTTTGCAGCAACTACACTTCCTCTCATCTGGTTCTCTTGGAAGTCTCTTTATTATTTCAGGGATTAATTTGCGGGCTTTAATAGTGTTTTCTTTCATAACTTTAACAACTTCTTCTGCCGTAACAGGTTTTTCAGCCCATACATCATAGTCTGTAACCATAGCTACTGTAGCATAACATAACTCGGCTTCACACGCTAATGTAACCTCTGGAACCAGGGTCATCCCTATTATATCTGCTTTAAACACTTCTTTCCATATAGTGCTTTCGGCTCTAGTTGAGAACCTTGGTCCTTCAATGCATACATAAGTTCCTTTCTTATGAAGAACTATATCCTCTACATTACTTGCTGCTTCAGCTATAATCTCTCTTAAATGTTCACAGAAGGGATCCGCCATACTAACATGAGCTACAACTCCGCCTTCAAAGAACGTGAAATCTCTTATTCCCTTAGTCATGTCAATGAATTGATCTGGTAGAACAAAGTCTCCTGGTTTATAATCCCATCTAAGACTCCCTACAGCAGAGAAGGCAATAACCCATTTTACTCCGAGACTCTTCAGAGCCCATATATTAGCCCTATAATTTATTCTATGAGGAGGTATCTTATGTCCTCTACCATGTCTAGGTAGAAAAGCTATTTTTCTACCATAGAGTTCTCCAATTATAATGTTATCACTAGGCTGCCCATAGGGGGTATAGATCTTTAGTTCTTCTACATTAGTTAATCCTGGAAGCTCATATAATCCGCTTCCACCAATTATTGCTACTTCAGCTTTTTTCTTAGTTTCTATAATCACCAAGTCTCTCTTCCCCAAACCTAGTTCTTGTCTAAGAGAATGTATTTGCCACGGGATGCATCATATTTTATTACTCCTTTTTCCTCAAGAATTCTTAGAGCTGCTTTATAATATCTCTCTCCTACATCAATACCATACCACTCGTGGAATCCATCTATTATTTCTTGATAAGTCCATTCACTTTTACCAGTCTCCTTAAATACTTCCTTCAAAAGTCTTTTAATAAACTCGTATGTATCCTCTAGTCTAGTCCATGGGTATTGGAACCAAGTCCAATCCTTAACTTCGATAGTGTAGTAGTCCGGCTTTATTTTTGCAACAGGACTTATCCATTGCAATGTAGCTATTCTTAGCTCGGATGGTTTCCAGTTTTCTTGAATAAAGTTTTTAGCTAGAATTAAGCTCTCTCCAGTATCACAAATATCATCTACTACAAGTACTTTTAATCCACTTAAATCAAGTTTGTATGGGAATTTAATAATAGCTCTCTCCTCCTTTTTAGCAGCTTCTGTCCAATGCTGGCTTTGAAGACTGAGAAGATTCTCTACATCAAGGAAATCACAAAGCAGTCTAGCGGGTACATAGCCGCCTCGGGCGAGAGCAACTATTACATCGGGTTTATACCCTGATGCACGTATTTTCTCAGCTAGTTCCCAAGCCCAGTTAACTATATCACTCCACTCAACTAGTTTTACAGGTATTCTAGCCAAGTTAATCACCAATAATATATGGTATTCTGTGAGTAGAAAAGTTTAATCTTTATATTCTACAATTAGTGTTTACACGGTGTATTGCGTGGATTTTCTAGTGATAGGGCATAGAGCAAATAATTGGAGAGTATTAAACTGGTATTTAAGAATAGGCGTCCCGATTATCGAAATAGATGTTAGAACTAGTAACGGGGAACTAGTTGTTCTCCATGGCCCTAGCCCTATTAAACGTGCAAGTATATTTGGAAAAATAATTGCGTGGATTGACTATAGATTCTTCTATAGAGACCCCTTGATAAAGAAGTATAGGTTTATAGAAATTCTAAATAAGTTAAATGGTAGATCAGATATTGTAATTGATGTAAAAGACCAAGTATCTGTGAATAAGATTCTTGCAATACTCGAGAACATAGAATTTAGAGGAAAAATATACATTTCATCGGAAATACATAGAGTAGTTAAATATGTTAAGGAAACTTGGGGAGACAAGATATATGGAATAGCCTCTCTCAACATACTCCCAGTAGACCCAGTAAAAGTACTAGTGGACGCTGGAGCAGACATAGCTTCAATACACATTAGTCTACTCAATAAAAACATAGTTAAGGAACTACATGAGCTAGGAATAAAGGTAATCACATGGACTATAAACGATAAGAAAACTCTACAAAAAGCCTTAGATACAGGAATAGATGGAGTAGTAACAGATAGGCCCGACATAGTCTTAAAAGAAATTACCAAGAAATCCTTATAAGCCAACCAGCATTAATGGTTATGATAGGTGCGGGGGTGCCCGAGCCTGGTCAAAGGGGTCGGGCTTAGGACCCGATGGCGTAGGCCTGCGTGGGTTCAAATCCCACCCCCCGCACCACATAATAGTACTTCTTAACCAATGATGAAGGCTAGATAAACAGATTGGGTGAAGATGGTTTCTGGTGCTGATGCTATAGTTGTTTAACGTTTACTTGATTCATCTATGGTAGAACTATAGTTATTTTATAGGCTTCTTTGCCTGGCGTAGTGAATGTAATTGATACTGTATCTCCGCTTCTAAAACCTGTTCCTATGAATTGCTTTATAGTTATATTGAATTCCTTTGAAGAACCAGCTGGTATGTATATGTCTGGATACTCGCTCAACTCAATTCCTGGATAGAAGAAGTATAGCCTATTATTTATTAACACAGATTCTATAACTACCCCCCTAAATCCATTGTTTCTGAACAATATATTTATGATCCACTGTCTATTCTCAGTGTATATCTTCGTATAAACAATCTCTAGTTCTCTCAGAGAATCACCTGGGAAACCACTCCTAGATACCTCATCAAATTTAAACTTAAGTCTCTCTAAACCAGAACTTTCTACAAAACTATAATAGTTATACAAGAAACCAGTTAGTACAACAGCTATTATAAAACATATATACATAGATATAAGTAGCTTTACTAAATCTATAAAAACCACCTACGGCCTACATTCTATGACTTATTTTAAGTAAACACCCTATTTAC
>WAML01000212.1 GCA_015522345.1 Desulfurococcales archaeon | reverse complement strand
GTATTTATAGAAAGATAATGAATTATCTTGGAATTAATGAAAAAGATCAAGATCATATACTTCATTTGATTGATAAAGAATATTTTGAAGAAGCTAGAAAGTATCTAGAGGAAAAGTATGGAGAAAGAACGTCTAATATTATCTTAGATATAACTAAAGCATCTCTTGATAATATTGAAGAGATTTTGAGAGATAATCGCTTTGATGAAAAAACTCTCTCTGAAGTAAATAAGTTGGTTAACGACACTTTATACTTTATAGATTTACTCAAGGAGATCGGTATAAGTGTTGAGTATAAACCATCTCTCGTACGAGGTCTAGCATACTATACTGGGTTAATATATGAAGTAAAGACCAGTGGTCTCGATATAAGTATTGGTGGCGGAGGTAGATATGACAACTTATCTATAGTCTATGGAGGAGGCGGAGAATATTTTACAGGAGCAGCCCTCGGTCTTGACAGGATAATGCTTGCTTTAAAAGATAGAGATAGAGTTGGTAGTGAAAGTAAAACTAAGTGCATAGTACTGGTTCTTAGTAGTAGAAAAGAAGCCTATAAATTAGCTTATAAATTAGCTGGTGAGACTATTACTCTAGGTTTATCTACAACTATAATTCGTTCGTTTAAAGTAGGAAAAGCACTTTCTTATGCTGATAAAATGGGGTACAAGATAGCAGTTATCGTTGGCGATAGAGAATTAGATGAAGGAGTAGTAGCTATTAAGAATTTAGAAACAGGTATGCAGGCAAGAGTCTCGCCTAAGGAGTTTCTAGAGTATGTACTTAGGGAATTGATTAGAAACTAAGTGAAAAATGAGTGAATTAAACTTAATCACTCCATTATATTGTTTATTTCCGTGTTCTACTAGCTAATTCTCTATAATACTTAGCTACCAATGGATAGTCTTTATCCATATAGTCATTTGCTGCAGCATTCATATACATAGACGCTATTGCATCACTTAATTCAGAAGGTAGTTTCTTATATTTTAGCGCACTCGATACATAATGGTAGTCTTTCCCAGCCATCCATACTTTAAAACGAGGTGGTTTTTCAGAAACAATTCTATTCCAGTATCTCTCTATAATTTTATAGAACCATAAGTTTTTGGCTATATCTAAGAATTTATTTACTTCAATACCCCAGGCCTCTAATAGCATGAGACTTATAGATAGTATTGCTGGAGTAGATAATCCAATATTGTTTAAGGCAAGCTTTATTACTGAAGCAGAAGGTATTCTTCCTACATAAAAGACTTTACCACTATATTCTTGTATAATTTTTTCCGCGTTTTCAAACACTTCTTTATCGCCAGCTACTATACTTAGTAACCTACATTCTCGAGCTTCACTCGTGCTTCCATATACAGGTGCTTCTAAGTACTTAAATCCATGTTTTAACAAGATATTGTATGCTTGTTCACTAGCCATAGGAGTAACTGTACTTAAGTTGATTATCATAGAATTGGTATTCTTTGAAAAAACTATGCCTGAGACTACATCTAAAAGAGCTTCATCACCAGTTATTGTCAGTAAACTTATATCAGTATGATCTATTAATTCAGTAACTGAACTAGCTACACTACAGTTAAGTTCTTTAGCTAATTCAATAGCTTTTGACAGAGTCCTATTGTATAAGTATATATCATAGCCTTTACTAGTTAAGCACCTTGCTAAATTAGACCCCATTAACCCTGTTCCAATAATTCCTATTTTCATTTATGATACACCTTGTTTTCCCTCATATTTTAATTATATTCTGGTATCCTGTAGAACTAATAGACTATTTATTTTAGTGCTTTATATAATGTCATTAAATAAATGATATAAACAAGTTTACCCATAGTTATCATGAATAATTGGTGGAGGTGCATACTGGAGTTATGAGTCATAGTGTTAGGTTAGAGAGAGTAGATAAGTATGAGTGGCGTATACCCAAGGGAGTAAAGTCTTGTATGAGAGTTGACGCTATAGTCTTTGCTGATGATTATCTTCTCGAGAAAATGAGGACTGATCTCACACTTGTACAAGCAGCTAATGTAGCTTGTCTCCCAGGAATATATAGAGCAGCCTTTGTAATGCCCGATGGACACCAAGGATACGGTTTCCCGATCGGCGGAGTTGCCGGGTTCGATGCTGAAGAAGGAGTTATATCTCCAGGAGGCGTTGGCTACGACATTAACTGTGGTGTTAGATTACTAAGAACGTCTCTCGACTATGACGATGTAAAGCCTAGGCTTCGAGAACTCGTGGAAAGCATTTTTAGGAATGTACCGAGCGGCGTAGGATCTACTGGTAAATTGAGCTTGAGTTTTAGAGAACTTGATGAAGTCCTTAATAGAGGTGTTGAATGGGCTGTTGAAAAAGGTTTTGGATGGCCCGAGGATCCTGAACATATAGAGGAGAGAGGTAGTTGGAAAGTAGCTGATGCTAGTAAAGTAAGTAATACAGCTAAGAGGAGAGGACATAACCAATTGGGTACACTAGGTGCTGGGAATCACTTCCTAGAAATACAGGTAGTTGATAAAATATATGATCCTGAAATAGCTAAGATACTCGGTATAACGCATGAAGGACAAATAACTGTAATGATACATACTGGAAGTCGTGGACTAGGACACCAAGTAGCTAGCGATTACCTACTTCTAATGGAGAGAGCTATGAGAAAATACGGTATTAGACCTCCTGATAGAGAATTGGCTAGTCTACCATTCAATACTCCAGAGGCCCAGAATTATTTCAGGGCAATGGCTGCAGCAGCCAACTTTGCTTGGACAAATAGACAACTTATAACACACTGGGTTAGAGAAAGCTTCAAGAGAGTCTTTCATTCTGATCCAGATAAACTTGGGCTAGAAATAATATATGATGTAGCTCACAATATAGCTAAAATCGAAGAACACGATGTAGATGGTAAACGTGTTAAACTAGTAGTCCATAGGAAAGGTGCTACACGAGCTTTTCCACCAGGTCATCCAGAGATTCCAAGCGACTATAGAAGTATTGGGCAACCAGTACTTATACCCGGTAGTATGGGTACTGCAAGTTATGTAATGGTGGGGATAAAGAAAGGAGCTAGAACATGGTATTCTGCACCACACGGTGCTGGTAGGTGGATGAGCCGTCATGCTGCAATACGTAGCTATAACCCATCTAGAATACAGCAAGAACTAGCACAAAAGGGTATTGTATTAAGGGCTGCTACACGTAGAGTTATTGCAGAAGAAGCTCCTGGTGCATATAAGGATGTAGATAAAGTAGCATTTGTGGCACACCATGTAGGTATTGCACGACTAGTTGTAAGACTCAAACCTATTGGTGTAGTAAAAGGCTAATAATTTTAGGTAGACCATCTACAATAACACTTGTATAATAATATATAATAGTATGTTTTCTAATACAATTAACAAATTTTTATAACTACTTAAACTATATCCACTCGTTATCTTAGAAGCAACGATCCATGCAGGTATACTAGATGCTATAACGTACTTTATAAGCACTTCATTTGCTGAAGTTACTCCATAGTTTGAGTTTATTGACTGTAATCCATAGGATAGTATATAGACTGTTATAGGTAGAAGCAATGTATATATGTGTAGAATCTTTGCTTTAGAGGAAATTATCTGTCTTAACTCATTTATTTTACGTAAAAATAGGGCTATATAGCCTAGATGCCTATGATGTTCTCTACTATATTCTATAGGTATCAATACTAGCTTCATAACCTCTCTAACAAGTCTAGATATATCGAGTAAAGACGATATATAACTTCCTCTATAGCCTAGGCTCAACAATTTATGTATTCTTTTAGAGAACTCATTTAATTCACTACTAGTTGTTCTAATACGTCCAAAGATATTCTCTACAGTAAACCCATGCCGCGCTTCACTATACATATCCTCTATTAAATCCGAAAGCCTATTCTCAATAATAATTCTATAATTAACATTAATCTTTGAATACACTATCATTAAAGCCATTACAATCAGTATAACGACTAGTGTTTCAATTATATTAAGCATTGAAGGAAGTATAGTAGTAATTACTATAAATAACGCACTCATGATCTCAAAATACAATGGTTCGTCGAAAAACATTAATTTCGAAATACCTATAGAGAGCACGTATGTAACAATATTTGCTCCTAATATTATTAAGTATATGAAAGCATATGGAACCTTAATTCCCGGTAATCCCGATAAAAGTATTATACTTAGTATAATTATTAGATATGATTCGAAGAAATTTTCAATGACATTGAGTAGAGAACTCAATTTATTGCTTAAATTAATTAATTCACTATGTAGAAATGATTCTACATAACCTAGTGTATCGCCTGTTGTCCTCAAAATATCTATGTATCCTTGTAGAAATTTAGATAATCTTGTTCCTCTGTATCTACGCCATAAGTAATTTAATGATACAAGAGGATCTCCATGTATTCTTTCTATAATACTATATTCTTTAGCAATAGACTTGTATGGACTTGATATCTCTATATCACCACTATTTACTGATTTAAAAAGATCCTGTATGTGTAGCCCCATGGATTCGAAACTAGTTAGAAGAGACAATAACTCTATTAAATTATTGTCAATACTCTTTAGATATAATCTTCTTCTAATATGTTTTAATAGTAATGGAGTTGCTATTGCTATAAATGGAGTTAGTATAGTCAGTAATAGTAG
>WAML01000211.1 GCA_015522345.1 Desulfurococcales archaeon | reverse complement strand
GATAAATGAAGTTCTCCCAAGAGTTTTTGTTTAGCAAGAATTTTCGCTTCTTCAAGTATTTTTGATGATTCATCTGAAGGATTATAAGTAGGCTCTATGTCTACATCAATGTTTATACTAGTATTTATTATGTCTTTTACATTACTCTCTATTTCATGAATAGCTATACCTATTTCTGGAATAGTTGTTTCTGGCAACTTCTTCAATAAAGTTACAACCTCTAGTATACCAATTAAGTCTTTGCTGAACTTCCTCATTTCTATGTTAAGCTCTAGGGTGAGCGATATTTTTTCTAGAATTAATTTTATATAGCCAATCCTATTCAAAATACCTTCTAGTCTTTGAGCTTCTTCAATGTATTTCTTAGATAGAAATGTATTACCCATTTCCTCAAGTTTTATAGCAGTTTCTACTAAGTATTTCCGTCTACTGTCAATACGTGATTCAATAGCATTGAGTTTATTAATAGCTGTTTTAGAAGCTATTAATGCTTTCATCATAGATTTTAGCGGGTCTACTCGTTGACGCCAGAATAACACTGCTACTTACACCATACACTATAATATTTTATTACTAACTATTATAAAAGGAATTACATATTGTTCTCAACACTTTTTTATTTAAAAAGATACTTTGTATATAAATACAACAACCTTTAACTCCCATACAAGTCCTTCTCCGCTTCTACCAGTAATCGGTGGATCGAATGGTTCAACAATAATCTTATATGGTTTCAAATGCACCATAGCTGTTTTATTTCTATCATTGGGGAATAGCAGGTACTGGCTTGTAATTTGTATCTCAGTAGTAATTCCTAGCCTATCTTGAAGGAATGCAAATTGTTGTTCTAAAGGCATTTCAGAGCCTGTGAACCACAAGAAATTATATGTGACATTAGTAGTCTTATTTATTTCATTAAGGTAAAGTATTCCATCAACCATCATCTTATATATTATCGGGAGTTTCTCGGGTTCATCAAACCTAGGTCCCACTATAGCTAAATCTTTTGCAACATATAAGTAAAGGTAATCAGCTATATTCCTCCGCCCTATTCTTATCATCCATATACTCTTTGGTATATCGACTCTTCCAGCTAATGGACCTTGATCGAATGGTTTTACGAAATAAGTATTCGTGCCTGGTTTATGAATAAACCAGAAAGCATCATATACTATAACGTAGGTTTCGTTAATCGGAGGTCTAAACTTTTTGAGTATACTAATTGCTTCAGATTCATTGATTGCTGTCAAGAATTTTGCTAAATACATTATTTGTGTACCATTAAGTGTAGCTCCATCAGCTAACGTAGCCCTATCAGCTATTACCGAGATCCAGTACCCATAGTCCCACCAAGTAACTATTAATGCATTAGAAGAAGTATTTTCACGTATGAAATCAAGTGTTTTATACCATGCTCTATTAACTCCGAGACCTGTTCCAGCTGAAAGTATTGATGGTATCATTCTGCTATGCATTCTTACTGTATCAGCATACGCTATACCCGCTGTCACTATAACAGCTATGACGAGAAGAAGTGCTATAGCTTTAGATAATCCTCCCCCTTCTCTATCTTTAAATGTAACATAACTTCTACGCTTATAAACGATCTTCTTCCTAGATGGAACTATTCTATTAATTAGTATTGCCAGAAAAGCACTAGTTGTCAATATACCAAATGACGCTGCCACTGCCTCAAAATATGTAGCATTCATATATGCATAGAACGCTATCAGGAATAATGTTGCACTCAACAACTGATCAGCTCTACCACGATACAGTAGATAAAGTGCTCCAAATATTGAGAAGAAAAAGGCTGTATAAGCCCATGTATTTAATACAGTAACTAGATCATTAACTTCAAAGACTGGCTGATGTTCTTCAATACTATACACTAGCGGATCCTTGACAAGGAATCTAAGACCAAGTGCATATGCAATTCTACCACCTATTCCTAAATACCCTAGGGTTGCTAAGTATATACCACCTATTACCAGAGCACCTAACAGTAGTGTATAGCGAAGAGGAGTAAGCAACTTCTTTTTAGCACCAAAATAGTAGATGATGGGTAGTATGTACAATGCTATAGCAAATACTCCTAAGCTAAACCTAAATGGGTATATTCCAAGCGATTTTATATTTGTTGGGGCTATTGACACGAATAATAGACTAGATAATGATATAACTAGATTATAGGCTATAAATTGTAGAGTTATTTTCTCTCTAGCAATTATAGGATATACTACAACAAATACTGCAAAAGCAGCAAAGAGATACTGATATCCACCCCAGTACCAGCCAACCATAGCCATAGCTAAGCCTGCAAGTAGTGCATAAAGGAGCTTCTTTCTAGGATTAACTTTATGATCTATCTTAACCATTTTAGAGTATAGATACACAAATAAGAATATGAATGCAGTTCCTGCTCCTTCTTTTTCAACAAATCCTACCATAGTTCTATCAGCTGCAGCAGGCAATACAGCATAGAGAAGAGCTGCAGCAAGTCCTGCCAATTTATTTCCGTCAAGAAGTTCTTTAACAGCTAAGTAAACGAATACTGTAGTCAATACTGCATACACAAGTGGTTGTAATGCAATCCAGTCTTTAAGTGATAAGCCGAAAGCTTGAGCTATCGGATACGTTAATGCAGCAAACACAGCTATCCCTGGATATGTTGAATGGACAAAGTCACGTCCCCATGGATACCAGAATTTCTTTACAACAGGATTGTCTTGAGTTAATGACCACCAGGATATTACTCCATGAGTATATGTGTAATTTGCAGTCCAATACTCTATCCAAGGATCATTGCCTTGTAGTTCTAAGCCGTAGTAAAAGACCGGTACAATACGAACATATAATCCAAGGGCTATAGCCGTTACCAATATAATAATTTCCAAAAGCCTGGCATATCTAGGATTTCGGTCTAGCCATGAATATGCCTTCTGAAACACTGATAAATAACTAGCCATGAACAACACCTTTCTATGACTTACCATTCATTCGGTCTGTCAACTAAATAAGTAGAGCTGTAGATACATTTATATAAGGTTTGTTCTGGAGAGAAGTTTGTTTAAAACATTATTACACTAGTTGGTTGTATAAGAAAGTACGTCTGGTAAAATAAAAAGGAATTAGTAGTATATCCCAGCATCAATTAATCACATTAGATATTATTATGGTATTAGGAGGGCGAGGATGGCCTTCTGTGTATGGAGCCTATTTTCTGCTTGATCCCATACTACACTCCACTTACCATCTATCACGTCATCAGTTACTTCCTCACCCCTATGAGCTGGTAGACAATGCATGAATATGGCGTCTGGTTTAGCTAAATTCATTAATTCTTTATTGACTTGATAAGGCTTTAGTTCTCTAATTCTGCGTTCTCTTTCTTTTTCTTGACCCATGCTAACCCATACATCTGTATATACAACATCTGCTCCTTTTACTGCTTCTCTAGGATCTCTTTCAATATCTACTTCGGCTCCAGTTTTACTCGATATTTCATTAAACCATTTCATTACAATAGGATCGGGGTCGTATCCCTTAGGTGATGATATAACTATTTTTCCTCCAACTAAGGCTATCCCTATCATTAAACTATGTAATACATTATCATGGCCATCTCCCACAAAAACTATCTTTAATTTACTGGGTTCGCCTTTCTTCTCCATAATAGTATATATGTCTGCTACTGCTTGACATGGATGGAGGAGGTCACTTAATCCATTTATAACAGGCTTATCGCTGTATTTAGCTAATTCAACTAGTTTATTATGTTCATAAACACGAGCCATTATGCCGTCGACGTATCTAGATAAAACTCTTGCAGTATCTGCAATAGTCTCTCCTCTACCAAGCTGAAGTTCTCTCCATCCCAAATACATTGCATGTCCTCCCAATTGCTCCATAGCTACTTCAAAGCTTACTCTAGTGCGAGTACTTGGTTTCTCAAAGATCATTGCTAGAACTCTTCCTTGAAGAACAGGTATTATCCTCTCGCCACTATAGTATCTTAGTTTAAGTTCTTTAGTAGTCTCTAGTATCAATTTAAATTCTTCAGGAGTATAATCAGCTAAAGATATAAAGTCTCTACCCTTCAACATTTTAACCAATATATGTCACCTAATCAAAATTTATTTTCTATAATAGATATTACGGCACTCACTATTGATAAAAACTACTCTATAAAATAGCTTATCATACACGCTAAACCATACTATTACAGGAATATTCTCTACTGCATCAATATTGTTAATTGGGATAAAGAATCTACTTACTCCCTTACTAATATTTGATCCGATATAGTGTTCAAGCCCACGTATTCTTACTTTAACAACCGCTACATTAATAGTCTCACTAGATTGTTCATCAGGTGTATATATTATATTGAGAAGTAAAGTGTTATTCCAAGAAACTATGCATCCACTTACATAGATATTTTTTCTTAACTTCAACAATAAAGAGTTACTTATAACGTGATGATTTTCATAGAATTCTGTATAAGTAGAGAACCTATCGTAGTAGTTCTCACCATCTACTAATCGTCCACTATATATGTTTGAAACCAGTATAGATATTAGGAGTAATATTGCTAGGAAAGGAATTACAACGTATACTTTTTCCAAAATACTGGGACAGGGCAATCTACTACTCAATAATATTGTACCCTATAGGAGATACGCTATTATATAAAGTGTTCTATAATAAACTATCAATGAGTGTAACGGGGGATAATGTCTATTTGTTCTTAAATGAATTAGATAATATAATTAATTCTATAAAGAAGTATATGGCTAAATATCATGAAGGACATGTACTCTATACAAT
>WAML01000210.1 GCA_015522345.1 Desulfurococcales archaeon | reverse complement strand
GCATTTCATCATATTTGTGGATATCGAGCTTTGCTCCTTTATAGGGTCCTTTAGTTAATGGTTCTTTAAACCATCTCATCGGTGGATAATCCATTGTACGATTCCATCCTCTGTATTCCCTGATCCAGAAAGCTCTTATTAGGGCATATATTCTATCGGCGACGGTAAATAGTTCTTCTAAAGTGTATGTTATTCCTGTAGCATAACTCAATAGTTTAGGATAATAGTTAAGATCAAGTCCTAACTCTATCCACGGCAACCTACATGTTGTCAGGAACTCAAATATGCCTCCTCTTATTCTCTGCCACTCAATTAATTTCTCTATTTTCTCGATTCCATAGCTTTTTCTATCCATCTTCACTTCTAAACCTATTAGCCAAGCATCTTTGTGGTGAGCTCCTATCGGTGATGTGCCGTAAGCTAGGGCCATACCGGGTGCGGCATGGCAGTCGTAGGCTGATACCTCAAGTCCTTTGACATGCATAGCCCAATCGCTTGAACCATTCCTTAGATATTTGCTCATTCTCATAACTCCTTCAGCAGCTAATGATCCTAATCCTCTCCTATACGCTGTATCTTCAATTAATTGTTTTGCAGCTTCAAAATCACCCCATTCAATTTTCTCCTTTATAAGATTCTTTTCACTTGCTTCCATTAGAAATGCTATACTGCTCCCCATGGATATAGTGTCTATACCATACATATCACATAATCTATTTAATACCGCTACTTTCCTTAGATCACCTAGTAGGATGTTGCTTCCGAGCATTGCTACATTTTCATAGTCTAGCTCACTCTTTCTTCCCTCTAAGTCAAGAATAGTGTTTCCACATTGCATATTACAGTTAGGGCAGCCTCTTCTCTCAACCTTTATTTTCTCCATAGTTGTACCGCTTATCTCCATATATTCGTCAAATAATCCTTCTCTAAAGTTCTGTGTAGGTAGGACACTATGTGTTTGAGCCCACTCTATTGTTGCCATGGTTCCTTGTCTAATCCAGAAGTCATAGTTTTCAGCATTAAGTATGTCTTCAAATGCTTTTTTGGATGTCTCTAGGAACTCTTTTTGTTTAGCTAGTTTAGGGAATCCTTTTGTTCCTTTAATAACTATTGCTTTCAGTAATTTGCTTCCCATTACAGCTCCTATACCAGGTCTACCGCCGCTCCTCCCCTTCATAGAGACTATAGTAGCATATCTTACTAGGTTTTCCCCCGCGGGGCCTATTAAGAGAGTGCCTATGTTCTTTCCATGTTCCTTTATCAAATAGTCCTCTGTTTTAAAAGTGTCAAGGCCCCAAAGGTCTCTTGCATCTTTAAACTCTATTTTATCATCCTCTATATAGATGTAAGTAGGTTTCTCCGCTTTACCCTCAATAACAATTGCATCATAACCTGCTTTCCTAATATGAACACTAGCTAATGTACCTATATTTCCATCTCCATATCCATTTGTAAGAGGGCTTTTACTAGCTACAACTAGTTTGCCCGAGGATGGCGCTGGGAGTCCACTAAGTGGTCCCGCTGCTATAACAAGTTTATTATATGGCGAATATGGGTCTATGCCTGGATATAACTCGTCCCACAAGATCTTTATTGCTATTCCTCTCCCACCTATAAACATACCCAGTATTTCTTCAGGTAGTTTATCTATATGATATTTCATTTTACTAAGATCTATTCTAAGAATACGGCCTGTCCAGCCAAACAATTCATTTACACCAAATAAACACTATTGTAGACATGGTATATAAACGACTAGGATAGGAGGTAATGTATTTAATAAGTGTCTCCATAGCATTGTACTGGATAACTAAAATGTAGAGGGATAACTGATTGAGTTTTGGAAAGAGTGATGGCACTAATGTAACAGTATTATTTAAGAACATATACTATTTTAAAGAAAATAGTCTAGAAAAAGGCTATATCTTCATAGAAAAGGGTAGAATTAAAGAAGTAGGTAAAAAACCTTCCTACGAACATGAGCTATCTAATTTAGTCTATGACTTCGAGTATAAGGCTGTAGCATACCATGGCTTTAGCTATATATTTAATCCGAGAAACTATCCTTGCAGAGGATTTACAGATACATGCCATTATATTGGAGAAGAAAATGAACTAAAGAACTATATAATGGCCTCTATAAATGAAATGATACAATTCGGCATGACTCTACCTATACTACATTATAATAGTAGTAATGATCTTCAGCTTATACGTGGGATCAGAAATATTTTAAAAATAGAGATTGCTGTATTCAATGGAGACACTATAGAATTACTTAATACAAATTCTTTAAATCAAGTAATTCTGGATAAAAAAGATCTTTGTAACGAAGACGTTGTAGATAATAAGTGTATGGTTCTATATTCCAAGTATACTCTGGCGCCTCATATTATGCTCCATAGGATCTTGAGTAAAGTCGATCTTGGCAGAGCATATAAATTGCTGACTAGTGGATACAGGATACTAAACATTAGTAATGGCTATATTGATGTTGGGGAAAAGGCTGATATAATTATATATTTATTAGAAGACTTTAAGAAACCTCTATACGTGAAAGAACCTTTATCATTAATTACTAGAGGTTATAAACCGGACTTAGTCGTAGTTAATGGAGAGATCTTGTTTGAAAAAGGTTATAACTATTTAATTAATGAAAGAGAGCTGCTAAATAAAATTAGCTCAGCTATATAAAACTATTAGTGAGATAATAGTGTAGATAATCATCTTATACTACTAAATGTTAGCAAATAATTTTATTCACTAATAAAACTATAGAATATTAGTGTAGCGAATTACTTGGTCTAGAGGTGTATTTTGTTTTGGTTACATTAAAGAATGTAGTAGAAAAAGTTAAGCACACATTATTGCCAGGCCCTATTGAAGTAGATAAAGAAGTACTTGCAACAGCATCATATAGGCCTATAAGTCATAGATCGAAGGAATTTATAGAAATATATAGAGAGCTTATTGATATGCTCAGGAAAGTATTGAAGATAAGTAAAAGTTACTTAATAACTATTCCAGGTTCATCTACTGTTGGTATTGAAGCTAGTTTTAATAATATAGTGACTCCAAAGACACATGTACTAGTTCTAGACTATGGTTTCTTCGGCTATCGTTTATATGAAATAGCACGGAGACATACTAAGAAAGTTGCATACGTAAAATACTCATATACTTCTCCGCCTACAAAAGAAGAATTGCTTAGCGTTATTGAAAAGAACGATTTTGATGTCTTAGCGCTAGTACATAATGAGACAAGCAATGGCTATATAGTTAGATTCTTAGATGAGATAGCTAAGATAGTTTATGAGAAGAATGCATACATGATCGTAGATGGCGTATCTAGTGTTGGCGCTGAATCAATAGATTTTGATAATAGTGGTATAGACCTACTTATTACGGGAAGCCAGAAGGTCCTAGGTGGAATACCTGGATTAAGTATTGTAGCTATAAGTGAACGTGTATATCAATATATGTTGGAATTAAAAGAAAATGGTCATTCACCTCTATTCTATCTTGATATACCGCTTTATATCGAAGAATTTAATAAATATGGCTGGACACCGTCAACGCCGCCTATAAATGTAGTGTATGCCCTTCATACGAGTCTAAAGAAAATACTAGAGTATGGTGTAGATAACTATATTAGACTACATAGTGACCGTGCTAAAAGGGTTTATGAATATGCAGTATCTAGTGGATTCAATCTCTTGATCAAAGACAATTATTATCGTTCAAATACTGTAGCAGTAATAGATATAGGCTCTAAAGCAATGGATATAGTTAATAAACTTAAGGAAGAATATGGCATCTACGTATCTCCTGGATTAGGTAATGTAAAGGATCGTGTGCTGAGGATAGGGATGATGGGGTTTATCGATGTTAATGTAATACTGCATACCATAGATCTAATAAAGAAGCTAAAGTCTACTAGTTAGAGTAGTGAACATTTTTCTCTCATTCAATATCTTTTAACAGATTTTTTAATGATCTTGTAGAGTCCATTACTCCATTTTTCTACGTAACCTAGCCTAGCGAGAGCTGCAAGTATTTTACCAGCACTATAAGTATTAGTACCTAGTTCATATGCTAATTCATGTGTACGTATGAAATCTCTATTACTATAGACAAGTCTCATACCGAGTCTATGTAGGTCTATTCGTATACTAAGTACATGTCTACTCATATGATCCCCCCATATAGTCTATAGGGCTTTATATATTGGAGAGAGATTATCGAATGTATTCTACAGTATTAATGGTTTGCACATAGTCTAAATAATTTATACACAAAGTAAAGATACAGAAACTATTTTCCTTATCTAGTTATAATTGTATATAAAACAGTATTGGATAAAGATTGAAAAATATTCTTATATCGGTTAATAAATCTCTATTTGATGGGTGAAGAACATGGTGCAGAAACTAGGGATAAGTGTACGTGTATTAACAGGGAGGAAGAGGCTTGCTTGGAAAGTACTACCTCCTAGAGTAATTGATGAAAAAGAAATAGAGTCAAAAATGCCTGAAGAATTAAAGGAATTTTGGCGAGGAGAAAAACAGAAGGCATTCTATGTAAGAAAAGATGAAGATCTAGTGAAAGTTGTTAGATTCTTATCAGAATTACTTAAAGAAAAATTATCTCGTAAATAACATCAAGTTAAGATATAAGATACCCTTATTTTTTAATAAATGCAAGCAAGTATGTATATCTCGTAAAATATCTTTTCATAATATTTCTCGTCAACTATATCTAGCTAGATATAATATTATTGTTGCCCTATACTTATTTGAGACTTAGTTAGAACTATTGATGAGTGGTGGACCGGCCGGGATTTGAACCCGGGACCTCCGCCTCTCCCGCGACT
>WAML01000209.1 GCA_015522345.1 Desulfurococcales archaeon | reverse complement strand
TTCCCTACCTTATCCCAGTCATTAAATACAGTATTTCTTTCTACAAAATCAATGTTCTTTTCTAGTTCTTCCTCCATGTCTACAGTATACTCCATACCATTTTCATCAAATACTTTGAATCCATTATATTGGGGTGGATTGTGGCTTGCTGTAACAGATACTCCTGCTCTATTCCTTCTCTTACGCGTAGCATATGCCGTTATAGGTGTTGGTGCAAGACCTAGGAAGTCTATGCTGAGTCCTCCACTCATAGCCCCAGAAGCTAATGAGTATGCTAGTAGCTGAGAAGTGGTACGTGTATCATGACCTATAGTTATGGTTCCCTTATTATCTAAGTATATAGCTAAGGCAAGACCCAATTTCAACGCAAATAACGGGTTTACTCTTTCAGGATATTCTGCGCGAATACCAGCTGTACCGAATAGTTTAGGCACCTAACTCCCGTATCCTAACGCTTAGATTTTGAGAAAATATATTTTGCTGACGTAATTGCTATAGCAGCTACTTCGCCTAAAGACCTAGTTTTCATTACCCTAATATATATTATCCATGAGTAATCTTCTAAGCCAACTCTCCTATTAACCTTAGACGCTATATACTCTATGGCATCCCTAGTATGAGCTAACATTGAATTACTACGCCAGTAAAGATGACGTCCTTCAATAGTAATCCTGTATTTAGCATCTTCTGGGATCTTGCTCTCATAGACACTCCATACGTACTCTGCTACAGATTCTACGTAAGGCTCGACTATTTCATCTATAGGTATGACCCTTAGTATAGGGGTATCTTCGGGTAAGTGCTCCCTAATAATATCTATTGCTTTATATGGGTCATCAACATTTAATAGTATTCTTGATGGTGCTACGTCCACAATCTTTACGCTACCTAGTAGGTCTTTAAGTTGATCTAAGGTCCACCTATAGTTATAGTATGATGGCTCATGGCTTACAATTAAGTTAGCTTTCACGCAACTACACCTATATACGCCAATGTTACTGTAACGTTTTATTGAGGACAGTATATAAGGTAACATGATTATTGGTGCTAAGTATTGGAGAGGCCTAGAGTAGTAGTGTACTCTACAATGACTATAGATGGTAGAATAGCTAGCAAGACAGGATTTAGCAGGTTAAGCTGTATGTATGATTTGAGAAGACTGCATACAGTTAGAGCTGAATCTGATGCAGTAATAGTTGGAGCAAATACTGTAATAGTAGATGATCCCTTACTTACAGTAAGATATGTTAAGGGGAAAAACCCTACAAGAGTTATCATAGATGGTATGCTTAGGACTAGTGTTAATGCTAGAGTGTATAATACGTTAGATGAAGCACCAACAATAGTATATACGTCGAAGATAGCTAATTCTCACAAGAAGTTATTGCTCAAGGCAAAAGGTGTTGAAGTAGTCGAGATAGCCGAAAAACCACCATTAAAGGCGAAAGACATCTTAAGAGACTTATATCATAGAGGTGTTAGAAAAGTATTAATTGAAGGTGGAGGTAAAACTATTTGGAGTTTTATTAAGGATAAACTTGTAGATGAAATGAGAATAACTATTTCACCCTATGTTTTCGGTAATGGTACATCAATAGTTGATGGTGAAGGATTCAGGGATGATAAAGATGCTATAAGGTTCAAACTAGTAGAGGTAAAGATTTGTGAATGTGGTATGGAAGTTCATTTAAGGTATGTTAGGGTGTGAAAAACAATAGCATAGCTGGTTTAGTTTAGAGGAATTATATCCTTATATGTCTCGATGTAGAGTGGATGTTTTTCTAGCTTCTTTACTGGAGGTCTACGATACTTAATTGCTTCGCCAATACTTACTTCACCATATTTCTTCTTCCATTCATCTAATGGTATTTGGTATTCTTTTTGTATATAGTCTCTATAGACATCATTTAGTACATTGAATGTACAGAATGGTATTAATCTACCATCTGGTACTAGGTAGTGTATATTGCATCTCATAACTCTTGCAATGTCGTAGTTATACAAGTCCATGAAGTGCATCATTCCTAAGAATAAGAAGTGATAATGCCATTCGCCAAGTGCTTTATAGTTTCTTTTAACTATGATATTGAATAATAGCTTCCATACATTGAATTCTTTGGGTGCTTTTTCTTCATCTATGAATTTCTTTAAGTTGTATAGTATCTTAGCTAATGCGATAATCTTGCTCTTTCCTTTCTTTATTTCCTCAGCTTTCTCCTCTATGTATTCTAGAAAACCTTGTACATCTATGAAGTCTGTTACCGGTATAAATCGTACTGGTACTCCATTCTTTCTCTCGACAAAAACATATGTTGCCGCACCACAGTGTGGATGATTAGTCATTTCAAATTGTGGTTCACCCGTAATAGCTTCTATGAACCTTGAAAGCGGCACTGTTACTGGTACAGGATACCACGCGTCTTTATGTATTTGCCCATCAGTTTGTTCTTCTATTTTCTTTATTGCTTCAGGTATTGTTATTCTAAGTCTTTGTCTTTCAGATCTAGGGACCATGCCAGTTAAACTTACTGGTTGAAAGTTTACGCCTCTAACAATGTCCATGTGTTTTGCAGCAAACTTTATTATTAAACCTAATTCATGATCATTTACACTTCTAATTACTGTAGGTACAAGTACAACACTAGTCATACCACTCTTTCTGAAAACCTCGAATATGAATGGTATTTCCCAATGATTCTTCCAATTAGTTTTACCTGTAACACCATCAAAGCTTAAGTACACGGTGTTAACGCCGGCTTCTCTTAATGCTTTAGTATACTCAACGGCTTTCTGTGGATCTTGGAAGTATAGTTCAGCAAATTTTATGCCATTAGTGTTTAATTGTATATGTCTTACACCTTCCTCCTTCAACATCTTAACTATGTCTATGAGGTCGTCTCTTAATGTAGGTTCTCCTCCAGTTAATTGTACAGCCATAGTTACTCCTTGCTGTTTAAGCCTTCTTATCATGAAGCGTAATTGTTCTAAGGAAGGCTCATAGACATATCCTGCTGCTTCTGCATAGAAGAAGCAGTACCAACAACTTAGGTTACATCTATTTGTTAGAACAATGTTTGCCAATGCTGTATGACTCTTATGTATAGGGCATAAACCACAATTAAATGGGCATGGTGCACTCATCTTAGTGTAGACGAATCTTGGACCTCTGCCTTCATATTTACGCCATTTCTCAAACTTATAGTATAGTTCAGCATCACCCCAATAAATCTCCTCTATCTCGCCATGTTCAGGGCAAATTCTACGAATGTAGATCTTCCCTTCACGTTCAAAAACTATAGCTGGTAATATACGGTAACAGTAGGGGCATAGACTTGACGTATGTTTTACTAATTTTTCACTAGGACGTAGGCTTGGTACTTTTCCTCCTACTTTTATTTCTCTACCAGCAATTCTTACAACTTTCAATGCTTTGTTGAAACTTGCTGGTGGTTCTAGTATAGCGTCTTCTTTAAGTAAGATATTTGCTGTACTCTTCGTAGTCATAGCAGGTATCCTCATATCACTTGGTCTATATTACTAGGTTTTAAATAGTTTTACCATTATTCCAGGTAAAAGTGGAAAGTTCATGTTATATTGTAAAGTATTTAGCTAAGTCGCTTCCGATGATTTTTAAGAGTTCTTTACGTGATTTAAAAGGTCTCCTCTTTAATATTTCTAGAGCTTTATTCTTACTTATACCTGGCACCATCTGTAGTATCTTATACGGTGATGTATTAGCATTTATGGGGTAAGGTATACCGGTTACACTTCTATAACCATGGTCTACTACTATTACGTCAATCCATTGCTTAAGCTTTACTTTTATAGGGATATCTACGAGTATAGGATAGCTACCTACTTGTCTTGCAAGCGTGTGTTCTCCTACATGTTTTTCAGTAAATACTTTACGTAGAATGGTACCCTTGGGTACTACTCGTCTTAGCATAGGTAAGTCTATTTCTCTTCTTATCTTCTCTTTGTATATCTTGAATATTTCCTTATGTTTCTTAATTATGCTGTCTCCGTAGATCCACATACGTGTAGCGGGAAATGCTATTACTTGTCGAATATTAATTCTTCGTACTAGTAAGCCTGCATCAAGAATTTTCTTTAGGAATTCATAGTTTAGCTTATAAGTATCCTTTGTTTCACCTATAAGTCCATAGACAAAGTTTATACCTGGTAAAAGTTCGGGAAGACCATTCCATCCACGAGTTTTACCAACTCTGTTTATAATCTCAACTGCTTTGAAAGCTTCGTCGGGATAGATTTTTAGGTTATTTAACTTGATTACTCTTGGATCAGCTGATTCTATTCCTAGTGCAGCAACATCTCCGGGAGTATGGTATTCTATTATGATTTTGAGTGCTTTAGTACTTAGTTCGGGGTGATGAGCTATTGTACCTGGATTGACATTATCTATGTGTAGTGTTTCTAGATCTGGTGCAACCGTCCTAATACCATGGAAGAGTTTACGTAATTCTTCTATGTTGGGTTTAGGGAATTCTTCTACTCCAGCATCAATAGCTTTGTATGCTAATATGTCTGGTTGACGCCCTATTCTTATGTGTTTTGCACCCATTTTATATAGTGCTTCAACTTCTTCAACTACATCTCTTGGTTCTCGAAATAATGGTAATCCATAGGAGGGTTCAATACAGAAACTGCATCCACCAACAATGCTTCTGGGACATCCCCTATATGTTTCAACTTCTACGATTAAGTTATAACCATAGTTTGGATGTTGCGTTATAATTTTTGCGCCAAGTTTAGCAAATGTATTTGTTAAAGTATAATCTCTTTTAACTACGTATGGATTAGCCTTCTCTATTCCATAACGTATTAGTTCATAAACGTAAAGTTCGGGATCACCTTTTACGAGTACGTCGAAGTTCTCCTTAATTTTACTTGGTAATTCAGCAATTCTACCGCCTTCTTCACCTATACCGTACCTAGCAGCGGGTCCTACGAGTATTTTGATAGGTTTAGTTATGACTCTAAACCATTGGTCTAGCTCCCTTAACTTTATTGGAGTTCCACCAAGGTATTTTCCTGGAACGGTAACGCCAGCTATTACGATAAGTAGGTCATATTCCTGTGCTTCTTTTAAGAACGCATGTATATTGCTACGTACTTCATCTACAGTAACATATCTTATGAAGATGCTTTTATCTACACTCCATATAGCACCAGCAATATATCTTGGGTAAACATCAATGTATGGAGGTACCCCTAGTCCTGCAGGTTCATCTGTATACCCGTCTAGTATTAATACGCGTTTAATCACAGTAGTAGATCACCGGAAGGATATTCTAACTATGCTTTAAAGTGATTCCACCCTTTATACTCAACTCTCCTATCATTGAAGAACACTCCTTTACCACTAATGACTTCCCCTATTATAGAGGCATCATAACCTTCAAGTAAGGCTTCTAATTCAATTCTACTTAAATCATTGGATACTATGAGTATCATTTCATATTCTTCTCCACCATATAGGGCTAAATCTATTGCATCTACATGGAATTCTTGTGCAAATTCTACAACTTCTTCCGGTATGGGTATATTTGTTACCCTTATTGCAATGTTGTTTAGCGAAGCTAATGTGTGTAGGGTGTAAGCTAGGCCATCACTTACATCCATTGAAGCAATAATGTATTCTTCTAATTCTTTTAGAAGTGATAGTCTTCTATCAACATTTATTCGAGGAGTCTTAGTGGCCATGAAAATGTTTTTATATCTATCAATAAGTTCTTTCCATTCAAGTTTTCTACGATAAACTAGAAAAGCAGCACCAGTAAGTCCATACTTTCCCGTAGTCACGACATAGCATCCTTTTAGTATAAGGTTTTTTCTAGGTATTGGGGACTTAGTGTAGAGTTTGCCTACTCCAGCTACATCGATCCACACATCACTTGATGAGGCATTAGTATCACCTCCAATAAACTTTGCTTTGTGTGCATGTGTTGAATCAGAGACACCTTTAATTATTTCCTCTACAATGTCTATACTGTAATTAGATGGTATTCCTATGGAAGTAACCATGGATACAGGTTTCCCACCTTTAGCTATCAGGTCACTTACAACCATTACTACAGACTTCCATCCAAGATCATAGTACGTGTTCCATGGAAGCATTGAATTATGGGCTGAAAACCCATCTATTTTTAAAAGGTACATGGAGTCATCTATTAATTGTGCATCATCGTATTTACCAGGACTAGAATCGTCAACATACCCTAATATTCGCCTAACTACCTCGTTTTCACCCATATCCATGAGCCGCCTCATGTTACCGCCTTTCTAAACCACCATAAAAAAGATAAATATTGGTGAATAAAGTTTAAGGTACATAAGCGAGGAAGAAAGGACGTGTGTGGGATAATAGGATTAACTGTAAAGAAAGGCGTGTTAAGGAAAAAACTTGGCACAGTTCTAAAACAATGCTTGAAGAACCTAGAATATAGAGGCTACGACTCTGTTGGTTTTGCTTTAATTAGCTGGGATGGCGAATTAGTTGTAAGAAAAAGTAAAGGGAAAATAGATGATGTATCACGTAAACTAGGTTTTGACGATTACGATGGGAGCACAGGGATAGCACATACACGTTGGGCCACACACGGCAAACCAAATGATATCAACGCTCACCCACATGTTGATTGTAAACTCAAAATAGCCGTAGTACATAATGGTATAATTGAAAACTATCAAGAACTTAGAGAAGAATTAATAAGAAAAGGACATGTATTTGTTAGCGAAACAGATACTGAAGTTGTTGTCCATCTAGTAGAGGAGTATAAGAAAAAAGGTATGTCAACTTACGAGGCATTTAAGGCTACAATTAAGAAATTGAGAGGAGCCTATGCCCTAGCATTAATAGATGTAGATGAACCTGGGAAAATATTCTTTGCTCGTAATACATCTCCTTTAATAGTAGGCTTAGCTAAAGAGATGAAACTTATTGCAAGCGATATTCCAGCTTTCCTAGAATACACTAATAAAGTCATAGTGTTACGTGATGGAGAAGTAGGATACATAACACCTGACACGGTATTCATAGAGCATATTGATAAAGGTAGGGTTAACATTAGTGAAAGGATTAAGGTAATTGACTGGACACCTGAAATGGCTAAGAAAGCTGGCTATCCACACTATATGTTAAAAGAAATACATGAGCAACCTCTGGCATTATCAAGTACTTTAGCTGGAATAGGGTTGGAGGCAGAGAAACTAGCAGAACTAATAGCTTCATCAAAGTATGTATACTTAACGGGAGCTGGAACAAGTTATCATGCTACATTGATAGCAGAGTACCTAATAAATAACTTAGTTGGTGTTAAAGCTACAGCATTCATAGCCTCAGAATACAATAGGTACGGTAAAACAATATCAAAGGGAGATCTCTTAATAGCTGTTAGCCAATCCGGTGAAACCATAGACACGTTAATGGCTGTTAGAAAGGCTAAGAGTAAGAAAGCAGTCATAGCAGCAATATCAAATGTAGTTGACAGTGCTATTCCAAGAGAGTCAGACATAACAGTCTATACTAGAGCTGGCCCAGAAATAGGTGTAGCAGCAACCAAGACTTTTACTACCCAAGTATTACTATTATCATGGATTGCCGTTAAAGCTGCTGAATTGAAAGGAGAAATAAAATCCACAGAAGCATTACAAATGTACAATACTCTCAAAAAGATACCCGATATAGTGGACTCAGTCATAAAAGTAGTTGAACCATTCTCCAGAAAAATATCAAGTGAAGTAGCAAGTAAGAGTAACGCGTACTACCTAGGAAGAGGTCTAGGAGTACCAGTATCTATGGAAGGAGCTTTAAAGCTTAAGGAAGTAGCATACATACATGCAGAAGCCTATCCTGCAGGTGAAAGTAAGCACGGACCAATAGCTTTAGTTGAAGAAGGCTTCCCAGTATTCTTTACGGTACTCGACGACGATAACAAAGATCTATTGGTAGCAAACATTGAGGAAATGAGGGCTAGAGGTGCATGGATAATAGTTGTAGCACCAAAGGACTTCGAAAAAGTAGTCAAACTATCCTACTTTA
>WAML01000208.1 GCA_015522345.1 Desulfurococcales archaeon | reverse complement strand
CAATAATATTCCCAAGAGAAATAGGTACTGTTACAACAGTTATAGAGTATATGGCTAGAATAGCGAGCGTCGCCTTCCTAATAATATTCTTATTTATAACATTAGATGCTGTCATTGAGAGAATAAAAATGGAGCCGCGGATGAGGGGCTTTATGTTCCTAATGATCTTCTTTATAACGCTGGTATTGATAGTTGATGTCACAGCTCTATCTGAAGAAGTAAAAACAGCTCTTTCATGGGGTATAAGCATGGGCCTAGGATTAGCAATAGGTGTTTTTGCGCTCTGGTATTTCTTCCATGAAATATTTGAGGAAACACTAAAGAAAGAAAAAGAAACTAAATAATTTGCTTAAGTAAGTATATCTATTGGAGATGATCTTTTATGGTTGTTAGAGTACTTAATGAAGATGAACTACTATCCTACGGTGACATAAAAGCTAAGAAGATAGCATTAGAACTAGCTATTGAAGCTATTAAATCATCTAATCCGTATAATGCTGTTAAAAACTCGCTCAGGATCATTGATAGAAAGCTTGTAGTTAAAGGAAAAGAATTCTCTATTAAGGGAAGAATATATGTTCTAGGATTCGGTAAAGCCGCTTATAGCATGGCTAGAGCTGTTGAAGAAGTTCTTGGAGAATTCATTGCAGATGGAATAATTATAACAAAATACGGTTATGGAGGCAGACTCAAGAAAATAAAAGTAATTGAAGCAGGACATCCTATACCAGATACTAACTCGTTTAAAGGAGCTCTAATGGGTTTAGAACTGGCTAAGAAAGTTAGTGAAAAAGACATACTCCTAGTATTAATCTCGGGCGGTGGCTCGGCTCTCTTTACTCTACCTGAAGAAGGGATTTCCCTAGAGGATAAAATATTAACTAATAAATTACTCGTAGAAAGTGGCGCTAGAATTCATGAGATAAATATCGTTAGAAAACATATTTCTAGAGTGAAAGGAGGTAAATTAGCTAAAATAGTTAAAGGTACTTTAATAAGCCTCATATTATCTGATGTAGTGGGAGATCCTTTAGATGTTATTGCATCAGGGCCTACTGTAAAAGACTCTTCTACATTCTATGATGCCTATAGAGTTTTGAAAAACTATAGAATATGGGATAAAGTACCAGAGAGTATTAGAAGGCACATCCTCTCTGGTATTAGAGGTGAGCGCGAAGAAACACTAAAGGAAGAACTACCTAATGTCTACAACTTCATAATAGGTAGTAACGCTATTGCTTGTGAAACTGCTTATAAGAAAGCATTGGAGAAGAAATTAAATGCATATATTCTCACAACTACTTTAGAAGGAGAAGCAAAAGATGTAGCACTAGCGCTAGGCTCTATTATAGAGGAGATACATAAGAGGAATAGACCTTTTAAGAAACCATTAGCATTGATTGCAGGCGGTGAAACTACTGTTACATTAACTAGAGAAGAATATGGAGTAGGAGGACCTAATCAAGAACTTGCCCTAAGTATATCTAGGAAAATCAGAGGCTTAAGGAATACTGCTGTAATAGCTATAGATACTGATGGTACAGATGGACCCACTGATGCTGCTGGAGGATTAGTTGATTCCTACACTTATGATTTACTAGTGGAAAAGGGAATTGATATAGACGAATTTCTACTTAACCACAATTCATATCAGGCACTCAAGAATGCAAAAGCACTAGTATATACTGGCCCTACAAGAACTAATGTAAACTCCATAGTAATAGCTATAGTACTTTAGTTTAACATACAATACGGTATAGTGCAGCCTTCCTACTTGACCTTTACTCTACCAGGCAATATTCTTGCAACACTTGAGGCGAAGTACTCTATTCTTTCTCTATCTTCTTTATCAAGCCTCATTTTATGTTCTTTTACACGACCTCTTTCATCAACGAATTTAAGTTCTACATGTGGATGAGACCAGAATCCCCCTCGTACAAACTTTATTTCCACGATCCTGTGCAATGGTAGTTTAATTTCTCCTTCGCCAGTATCTATTTTAGCATATACTTCATTCGAGTACTTGTCTCTTTCAAAATATATTGATACATGTTTTGTCCTGCCACTCCATATAATATAGTCTTCTTTGACTTCTTTAATACCAGGAATATAAGCAAGTACTTCATAGCGTTCTCTATACAAGCGAAGATACCTTTCTTCATAGCTTTCAACATTCAATGGCAAACCACTATAGTATGCTTCAAGTATTTCTGCTACTCTCTCTATTGATACATTAGTTGCTATATCACCTGATTTATCTCCAACATAGTATAAGTCATATTTACCATACTCTGTAGCAGCTGATATTGTTAGACTATTATTGTCTTCATCTAGCACTACAATCGTTGGAGGACAAAGATCTTGTTCATTAGCATAATATGGGCACTGTGGCAACCTACTAATTAATTGTAGTACTTCATTACGTGATAGATAGCCGAAGAAGAGCGAGTCATCATAGTCTCCTGTGTACACAAAATCACTATTTATGCCTTGCCCATACACCTTAAATCTTTTATGTATGGACGTAGGACATGACCTCTATATTTATCACTAATCATATGTCTATAGACTATGTAATAAACTTTGCTATACTAATTTATTGAATTGAACAAAATCTAAAGCAAGTATTTATTATTCAATTTTAGAAGTACTTGTCCAACTTTTCTTGCCAACTCTTATATTTTCTATACTCGTTTGGTATAATTATGCATTTGACTCCTTGTTCTCTACAGTATCTACGTATTCTATTAAATAATGAAGTCCATCTATATTTCTTAATACTTTCAATGCTGTACTTTATTATTTCATTGCTGCTCCTATACATAAACTTCTTAATATGTAGTTGATCTACGTATACTGTGCTATTAGTATTTTTGGCTATATTTATTATTTCTTTTATTGTGTTGAAGTCATCGTTTATTTTAGGTATTATTGGTCCTATGAAAATCCATGTGCTAATGCCCTTTGATGAAAGTTTGTATAAAGCGTTTACTCGAGCTTTTGGAGGCGGTGCATTAGGCTCTATTCTACTAGCTACATCTTTGTCTAGAGTTGTTATTGTAAAACCTACGTCTACTCTATCAATGTATTTAAGTAGAATATCTACATCTCTTATAACGAGAGGATTCTTTGTTTGAATACTCACATAAAAGCCTTTGTCTAAGAGTACTTGTAGAGACTCTCTAGTAATCTTATACACTGCTTCAATAGGTTGGTATGCATCAGTTATTGTTCCAACACCTACAATACCAGGTTTTTTAACTATAACCTCATACTTTAGTAGATCAACAAGGTTTTTCTTAACAAATACAACTTTGCCCCAATGATCGGATACTTCCCTATATCTTACAAAATCTCTTGCATAACAATATATGCATGAATGAAGACATCCTATATAGGGATTCAAAGCATAGTCTAAGCCAGAGATACTGCTCTTCGAAAGAGCATTGCTTACTCTTACTAATACTACTCTATACTTCATACTTCCACGTATTCTCAACCTATTGCATCTCTAAATATAATAATTTAGAACCTAATATAGCGATACAACTAACGTAGTCTACTTTTCTTTACAGATAGTTGGTTCATTAAATTTAATAGTGTTGGTCTACATGTATACTTGACGGTTATTACTGAGAAAAAGTGTAGAAGGAGGTTTCGTGAATAGTCTATGTTGTTAAAACTTAGTAGACTAGATGTTTGCATAGAGGCTAAGAAGATAGTTAATGGTGTTGATTTATCTGTTGGTAAAGGAGAACTACATATTATTATGGGTCCTAATGGCAGTGGTAAATCAACGCTACTTTCAGCTATAATGGGTTTACCCCGTGTAAGGATCTGTGGTGGAACTATAGTATTTAATGGAATCGATATAACTAATATGCCTTCTTATGAAAGAGCTAAACTAGGTATTGCACTTGCACATCAGCATCCTCCTGAAATAAAAGGTGTTAAATTTAATGAAATAGCAAAAGCTATTATAAAGAAGTGTGGATGTAGTGATTATAGTATAATGTCTAAGATACTTAAAGTAGATGATCTGCTACATAGGGATCTTTTTGTAGGATTTAGTGGTGGAGAAAAGAAGAGAGCAGAATTATTTCTTGTAATGCTTCAATCACCTAAGCTAGCTCTACTGGATGAACCTGATAGCGGAGTTGATATAGAGAGTATAGAGAGTATAGCAAATGCTATAGACTATCTAGTCTCTCGTGGATCATCTGTAATACTTGTAACACACACTGGTATTATAACTAATAAATTGAGTAGAATAAATAAAGTACATATAATGATGAATGGTAGATTTGTATACTCTGGATATCCTGATGAAGTACTACCTATAGTAATGAAGTTCGGGTATTCTAAAGGAGTAAAAATGCTAGCTAAGTAGATGAGGTAGTAGACGATGACTAGATTAGAAGATGTTAAGAGAGCATTGAATAAGCCAGCTCTCTACGGCCCAGATATAGACCTTAGTAAGTATGAAATGGAAGCGCCAGAGATAAAGGATTCTATATTAAATACTGATACAAAGCTTATTGAAGCAGTCAATAGAGTTGGGTTATTGAATCTTGAAAAAATAAGTTATATTCAAGTAAATGAAAGTGCTATGTTCAGGTTTCTACAGAAAATGCTTAAGGAATATGGAGTAGTAGTTATGCCTTTGAAGAAGGCTTTAGAAGAATACGATGTAGCTAGGAAACTTGCGTGGAGTATAGTTAGACCCGATCTCGATAAATATACTGCATCAGCATACCTCTATGGAGGAGAAATAGGTTATTTTGTCTATGTTCCTCCTAAG
This sequence comes from Desulfurococcales archaeon, assembly GCA_015522345.1. Taxonomy (GTDB): domain Archaea; phylum Thermoproteota; class Thermoprotei_A; order Sulfolobales; family Desulfurococcaceae; genus WAML01. The sequence continues at coordinate 807 of WAML01000208.1, read as the reverse complement.
ACAAAAGTCCCCATACCAATATACACGTGTTTAGTGATTACTAGTGATAAGAGAATACAGTATGCTCATAATATAGTATACGTTGATGAAGGATCTGAAGCACATATAGTTACTGGGTGTTCGGTACCTCATGGAGTTAGAGAAGGTATTCATATAGGGATCTCGGAATTCTATGTGGGGTATAAAGCTAGGTTAACGTATTCTATGATACATGCATGGACTGAGGGACTACATGTAAGGCCAAGGACTGGAGTAAGGGTTTTAGATGGTGGAGAATATGTTAGTTACTACATAATATATAGTCCAATAGCTTCTCTACAGACATATCCTGTAGTCTACTTGAGTGAAAAAAGTAGAGCATATATGGCTACAGTAGTTGCTGCTTCTGGTGAAGGAGTATATGATGTAGGCTCTAAAGCTGTATTAGAGGGGAGGAATTCTTCGGTAGAAATCGTGTCTCGAGCAGTAGCTAAAGATAGATCTAGAGTATATGCTAGAGCAGAAATACTAGCTAAGACGGGCGATACGAAAGGACATATAGAGTGTCTAGGCTTACTTTTATCAAAGAATTCGTCTATTTCATCAATACCAGTAATAACTTCTATGGAGCCGGGAGCACTTTTAAGCCATGAAGCAGCTATAGGCGTTATTGCACAAGACGAGCTAGAGTATTTAATGAGCAAAGGATTTACAGAAGATGAAGCAAAAGCTATACTCATAAGAGGCTTTATGAGTATTGAAGCTCCCGGCATACCACGTACAGTAAAAGCTGAGGTAAATAGAATACTCGATCTAGTTACTAAATAT
>WAML01000207.1 GCA_015522345.1 Desulfurococcales archaeon | reverse complement strand
ATTCTATATTATACTGGATATTATACTGGAGAAAGCTTTGGTTTAACAACTTCTTTCATGAAATCAGTTAGACCTGCTGAAGCTATAGCCTTTAGTACTTCTTCATCACTAGCTCCTTTAGGTATATCAATTACTTTGTCTAGAGGTTCTATATGTTTTATATTAACTCTACGCCTCTTAACACCGGTTAGACTACGTGGACCCGTTATTAATACAAAGTTTTCATCAATAATATCGACGATAACACATTTTCTACCAGCTTCACGACCAGCTATTTTAACACATATTCTCCCTACTTCTATAGCTGGCATTTACTGTATCCCTCCACACTATACTAGTAACCATTACCTACGGTTTATTCTCCTTTAAAATTTTATCTATATAACTCGATATTATTTCAAAAACTTCTTGTGGCGAGAGTCTATCAGTATTAACCACTATATCAAATATACTTGTGTCGTAAGGGTCTATTCCATAGTATTCAATGAATCTCCTATACTGTAGATACTCTCTAACAATAGTCTCAATAGCAGCTTCTTCAAAACTCTTACCATCTCTATGGGCTATCCTCTTAATCCTAGTTATAAGGGAAGCAGTAACGTATATCCTTACATCAGCTATTTCAGATATAACCCATGAAGTCAAGTGGCCATCAATAACAACATCTCCTTTCAAAGCTTCTTCATACGTCCTTCGGTCAATTTCTATATCTATAGAAGGGTCTTTGGAAGCCAATACACTAAGTTCTTCGAGAGACAAACCTTTTTCTTTAGCAATACTCCTAAATATAATTCCAGCCGAGTGATACCTAAGCCCATAGTGTTCAGCAATCATTTTTGCTTGAGTAGTCTTACCACTACCTGGCGGACCACTTACAACAATTACTACCAAAACCAGCACCCTAGTAAATTATAGACAAACTCTACATAGATACCCTTGTATACAAGAATATTTCTAGTTACTCAAGTAAAATAATTCTTTCAAGACAAGATAGTTTGTTTAGAAGAGACGGAAAGTAGTAAGATTCTAGATTAGAGTCCTTATAGATTCTTTCAAAGCTCTAGCTAAACACCTATGACATATATATCCGCCATAGGGTCTTTCAGGTCTTTTCTCTGTTTTAGCTAGTTTCCTCAACCTATATACTGGAAGCCTTGGTACGCCATTCAATGGTTTACCACATATAGCGCAACGAGCTGGATTAGGCTTTCTCTTCTCATAATGAATAACTACTCTACCACCAGGCGTTCTACGATATACTCTTCTCTTTGAATGTGTTCTAAGTCCTGGCCTAGGCATCCTTATTACACCATCTTATGCTTATCTGTGTATCCACACAATACTTCTCTAAATAACAAAAGATATGTATCCCTATAAACTTTATTCTGTTCTAATACTAGATTGTACAGACTTTACTATTCTAGAGAACAAGTAGTGGGGGAGCATAAAGCCTATGAATGCTATAAATACTATACTCGTCCTATAGTATTCTCCAACTCTATAGCTTATCAACGGTATACTCACTGGTATATCAACTAGAAAATATTCTTGAGGAGTTAGTAGGAAGACTAGAGTTATAAGTAGAGTATAGGCTACTATAAAGATCGCCATATGTGTTATAAATAGTACCAAAAACCTCTTTTTAGCTCTATCGAGTTCAGGTTTTATCTTCTTAAGTTTCCTCTTAGACCTTTTATCTTGCCCTATTTTTACTCTACCATAAGTCTTCATTATCTCAAGAGCTTTCCTAAAATAGTTTACTTGAACAACTCTATATCCTGCATAAGCGGCTACTAGAGAAAATAGTACTCCAGTTAAGAGAGCATATAGTATTGCTAGATTTATCTTTACTCACCCACGATTCTCTTCAGTAATGGATAGGCTTCTAAAGTTCTCTCATAAGCTATCATTGTATAGTATTGCTGTACAATACCTACTGCTAGGAGAAGCCCCATACCAGTACCATATGCCCCTAGTAAATCAGCTGTTACAGCTATTGATGCAACTATTATCGAGCTTAGTATAGTCAGAGGCCTAATGTATTTAGCGAGTATTCTCTCCAGTATCCTTGGGTTGCGGCGTATACCAGGTATCTCCATACCACTCTTAATCAATTCTTCTGCTTGCGCAGAAGGACCTAGTCCAGCGATTTCTACCCACATTATACCAAAGAGTATAGCCAGACCCATTACACCGAGAGCGTATATGAAAGCCTTTATCGGGTCATTTATTGTAGCAGCTAGTCCATTAGGTGGGCTCAAGTAATAGGCTAGTCCTCCAACAAGTCTATTGTTTTCATCGTATTGTGCTAGAAAGTTAGCTATACCTGAAGCACTTGGGAAGTACATTCTAGTTAGATTAGCAAATACAAGTATATCACTGTACAGTATACCTACTAGAAGCACTGGTATGTTAGTAACGTAGAGGAATTTAAGAGGTATCTTAGTCTTTATACTCCTGAGTCTAGGAGAAGTAACTGGTATCTCTACTCTCATACCCTCTAAATAAATGAGAAGCAGTATTATAGTGAATGTAACTATTAAGCCAACTAAGTCGGGGCTACCGGGCCTAATTATTATATTTGTTAAACTACCTCCAGTTTGAAGCAAATACGCTATATACGGTATAAATCCATAGGGTTGTCCTTGTAGAGTGACTGGCGAGAATATATTCCAGAAAAGCCTTTGTGCAACACCTGCTAATATGAATAAACTAACTCCTGAGCCGAGCCCCCATCCCTTCTGGATCATTTCATCTAGTAATATAACCATGTATGTAGCAATGAATAGCTGAAGTCCAACACCTATACGTTGCCACATTGTAGCAGCACAGTTAAGGAATGGATTAGCTCCTGTTATAGCCCAATACCTACAAGCAGCTGCATACATTGATGCTTCAAAAGCAGCGAGTATTAATGCAAATGTCTTTTGGGCAGAAGTGAACTTCTTTCTATCCTCGGGGTTAGATAGGTCTAAGTTAATTAGTTTAGCTCCTACAAGTATCTGCATAATTAGTCCAGCAGTAACTATAGGGCCTATGCCGAGCTCCATCAACGTACCTCTATTTGAAGCAAATATTATTTCGACAAGAAGGATATTAGGGCCTTCTCCAGCAGTAGCTATTCCATATAATGGAGTATTAGCCATGATAACATATACTATTAAAGCAATAGCTGTCCAAAACAATCTCTCGTAGAGACCGGGTTTCTGCTTAGGTTTTTCAACAGTTGGTATATAGTTTGCAGCTTTAGCCATTAAATCCAGTAATCCCATTACATTACACACTCCACATACTCTATTCTATAGCCTATAGCCATCATCTATTTCTTCACATATACTATCTATGCTAACTAGGATATATGTGGTATAGAAGTTGTGAATAATATTTCTTATCCACATATCCAAGCTGTTACCTATAGAAGCTAAAAACACTCTATACCAAGACATTATTCAGCGCTTTCTGTTACTACTACTTCTCCACCAACAGACTCTATTTTCTCTCTAGCCCTCTCCGTTATTGAAGGAGTTATAACTTTTAATGGAATAGATACTTTTCCTCTCCCAAGAACTTTATTAAAGCCTAGTGCCGTTACATCAATAACTATTTTATCATCTTCTTTAACAGCCATACCCTTCCTCAATAGATCCTGGGCTATCTCATTTAATTCGCCAACATTAATCCCTCTTACTTCAGCAACTATTGGAGGAGGCTGTGTAAATCCGTGTTTACCAAACCAGTTTGGAGCATACTTTACTGTCCAAGTCCACTTATGCTTGTGGAATCCAACTAGTCCGAAACCACCACGTGAACCAGACTTTCTATGCTGTCCTATTCTACCCCATCCCATAGTCCTTGTCCTTCCTCTTAACTTCCTACTCTTCTTCCTCCTACGAACAACCATTCTCCTACACCTCTCTCATAACTATATTACAACATTCTTTTTATAAGCTCGTTTATTGCTTTTCCACGATAACCTAGTTCTCCACCGTCATTGTAGGGTCTTTTGGTACTACCTTTAAAGCCTCCTCTAGGGGGATGGAGTCTAAACACAGGTTTTACACCATTTAGTTTATGGTATTTTACTCTTCCCTCAATTAATGCTTTAGCTAAACCCGCTATTCCTCCGCTAATACCTAGTTTCTTTTCAACATATTCGTCAGTCAATGGTTTATCACCAATAATCCTACCTCTCTTCTTTAATAACTCAATAAGTGTTTCTTCATCAATTTCTCCCCATGTAACCCAGTCCTTTACTTTCCTTAACATACCCTGTATTCCCGGTAGATCAGACGGATATAGTGTTGCATGGAATTTCTTGTGCAGTCTTAGAAGCTTTAAAGTATAGTCTATATCTGGGGGTACGTCTACTCTTCCTCTAATCCTTATTATAGCGTATAAAGGCATTTTCTTCAACACCTTATACTCTCCTATTACCTAGTCCAATCGTATGGTGTTACGAACTTGTATGTATTCCTGAGAGCGTCTAAGACAGCCATTGCGAAGTTGTAGGTAGTTCTTGTTTCACCAAATGTCTGTGTCCATACATCCTTTATACCGGCCATAGCCAAGACTTTCTTAGCTACATCTCCAGCTACTAAACCAGTTCCCTTAGGAGCAGGCTTAAGTACTACTCTAACACTACCAGCCTTACCCTTTACTGTGAAAGGCACACTATGTGGTTCTCCACAGGCACACTCCCAGCTACCACAGCCTCTTCTAACAGGTATTATATTCAATTTAGCATTCCTAATCGCCTTCTGGAGAGCCACTAGATACTGTCTAGCTTTACCAGAACCTACTCCCACAAAACCATCCCCGTTACCAACTACGACAACTACTCTAAATCTAGAAATACGTCCTGCATCAGTGACCTTTTGGACCAGACTAACATCGAGTCTCTCATACTTTAGCTCAGGAAGTAGGTAATCAACTATCTCTGGCTCTAATAATGGGAGATTCTTATCAAATATCTCCTTTAAACTAGTGATTTTTCCTTCCTTAACTAGTCTACCAACTTTAGTACGTGGAACCCATTCCTCTAGAGCAGCACGATCAATTGCACTCATAGCCATTACTCTCCACCTCCTCCAACTACGTCTTTATAATCAGCTAAAATCTTGTTCTTAACTTCTTCAAAATGAGACGGGAGATTAACGGGATCAAATCCTCTCTTCAAATACAGGGAGAAGTATCTTTCAAAGAACTCGGGTGATTCATTCTTTAATTTCTCAGCCCAAGAAGCAATATGTTCTCCACGAATCCTTTCTTCAGAAGGAACAACTTCATCTGAAACAGGAACTTTTAATCCAGCATCATTAGCTGCTTTTATTGCAGCAAATATTTTAGCTCCACGTGTTGGAGCATGTAATCCTATATCGGGTACAGCATACTCTATACCAGCTTTTAATGCTCTAAGAGCAGCTAGTAAACCAGTTAAATAAGCTGCGGGAGTATTGCCTAATCCACCTAACCAACCATATTTCTTTACTAGCTCTCTACTATGGGCAGCAGCAACTGTTATATCTCCTTGAGGAGCCGCTTTAACTACTTGGACTATTATATGTTTTAGAGTCTTTCTAACAACAAATCTTGGATGACCAGATAAGATCATCTTGTATCTCTTATAGTAGTTTGTTTTACCTTCTCTCCTCCTTCTCCTAGGTACTTTATATCTGGGTCCTCTAGCCATTACTTTAATCACCTTATTTCTTCAACTATACCGTGTTCTTTAAGGTAGTGCTTTAGACTACTGAGGTTCTTAAATACTCCTCCTTTCGCTAATCTGTATAGCCTTCTATAAGTTCTTCTATCAATTACATTATGGTCTCTAAGGTATCTAAGGAATCTCCTTATCTTCCTTATTCTATTCATCCAATCTTCTTTATCGTCGTGGCGCGCTGTCTTATCTCCTTTACGTCTACCATGTCCTCTCCTACGCCCCTTCTTCCTCTGCTCATGCCTTATCTTCCACCTAGCCCTAGAGTTTCCATGGACAGGCTTAACCTTAATGACACCATCATGTATAAGCCTCTTGATCTCTTCCCTAGTTATAGCATCCATTACTCTATCTATTTCCTCAGGATCAATCCATATACGTGACTCTCCTACACCAAGTACTTCAGCAGCTAATCTTTTTTGAAGCGATAAATCTGTCACTCTACATTCACCTCTTCAAAGGATTCGCGATTACAAAACCTCTCTTACGAGCTTCTTCTTCTAAAACAATTCTTTTTCTAAGACCAACGGTACTAGCTATGTAGATGATATGTTTACCAGGATTTAGTTTTTCTAAATCTGTAGTCGAGTATACAACTACAGGCTCTAAACCAGTTGGATGAAGTCCTCTTACAAGAGCTGGTCCTCTATAACCAACTTGTACTATAGGAGGATATCCCTTTAGCTTAAGCCTCATCTTATTATCTAATCCCTTAGGCTTCCTCCACTTAGGGTCGTTGGCGAATTTAGGCTTCTTCCACCATAGATGCCTATAGAAGACTGGTTTCTTACTCTTAATCTTCTTCCTAAGCTCTAGCATTTTCTCTATACTCTTCTCCATATCACTCATTCTTCTTCACCCCAATCATATATGTAGATTCCATCAGCGAAAACACGCCTATCTTTATCCTTGACTTTAGTAGCTAACTCTATATTTGCAGCTGTTTGACCAACATGCTCTTTATCAATTCCTTCAACAATAACGTCCTCCCCTTCAACACGTACTTTTACATCGTCTCCAACAATTTTTGCTATCCTACTAGCTTTTTCTCCAAGGAAATTCTTTATCTTAACAACTCTAGCTTCTTCATCTACTTCAACTGATATAGGGAAGTGCGAGTATACGATCTTAAGCTTATACCTATACCCTTTAGTTACTCCACGAATCATATTCCTTATATGAGCCGCCAAAGTACCTACAAGAGCTTTTTCTCTACGTCTAGCAAAATATGTCTCTATAACAACTCTATTGTCTTCCTTACGTATGATGACTCCTCTAGCATGACTAAAGTCTCTCTCTAAACTACCTTTAGGACCACTTACTTTAACTCTTAAACCATCTATATCTACCGAGACATTCTCGGGAATCTCTACTTCCTCTGCAACATACACAGCCTTAGCCATTCCTAATCACCAGCTAGTCTAATACACGTACGCTAGTAAGATCCCGCCTACTTTCTTCTCTATAGCTTCTCTATGAGACATTATACCATGGGGTGTAGAGATTATAAGTATACCTATATCTCTTGATGGAAGGTACTTCCTAAGCCAATGAGGCATTCTCTCTAGATCACGGTATTTAACGGGTAGCCTAGGCTTTATTACACCACACTTGTTTATTCTACCAAGTAATTGAACCTTAATCTTACCCCATCTACCATCGTCTATGTACTCGAATTCGCCAATGTATCCTTCTCTCTGCATAACCCTGAGTACATTTATAATCAGTTTTGAAGCAGGCCATATTAGAGCCTCTTGTTTAGCACGCATTTCAGCATTCCATATAGTAGCTAAAGCATTCGCCAATGTATCGAGCATTACCATGGCTTTTCACTCTCTATATCTATGAGCCTAGGTTTCTGGAATACATATACACGTTTATATTAGTTATACTTCTTAAACCCAAGACTAGGCGCTAATTCGCGGAAGCACTGTCTACACAAGTACAGACCATACT
>WAML01000206.1 GCA_015522345.1 Desulfurococcales archaeon | reverse complement strand
GTATATTATATTTGCTGCATACCTAATCCTTACTTTCTCTAAAGCTTTTTCCGCTTCTTCAAATAATTCTTTTGATTTACTTAATACCCATAAGTCTTCAAGACTTAATTCATCAGGAATGGTTTTTCCTCTATATTCTCTAACTACATCTATATGTTCATTAACTATAGATTCTATTCTCCTTAGTTGTTCAAGCACTGTTAATACTGTTTCTTCCCTAAAATCAAGATCTTGGTCTATTTCACTAGATAATGCTATAGCTAGCCTAAGTCCATCTGGACTAAGCTGCTGTGCTAGCTTCTGTACTGGTATTACATTGAATAAACTCTTGCTCATTTTACTTCCTCTATATAGCACATATCCGTTAACAACTATTTGTCTAGGCCACTTCTCTCTAGGGAATATTGCTACATGGTTATATATGAAGAATGTGAGGTGATTCTTTATCAGATCTTTTCCACTATGTCTAGAATCTAATGGATACCAGTAATCAAATTCTCTTCGAGCCTCTACAAGTACTCTAAGAGGTATACCTGTGTCTCTAGATATACTCTTCGGGTTCCCTTTCCCTAAGAATATATAATCCCATACTTTATTAGTGAGCTTGCTAGCTTCTACTTCATATTTCCTAAGTATATGGACTATTGTATAGAAGGCCATGTATATTGTCGAATCACTAAGGCTTTCTATAACCCAGTCTGGATCCCATGGAAGCTTTGTACCTAGTCCTCTAGTTCTAGCACAAGCTCTCTTCTTAACCCATTCAATAGATTCCTTAAACTCCCTCCTAGAAGCCTCAGGGACTATATTCATTTTAGAAAGTGCTTCTCTAGCAAGTTTCTTCCAATCTTCTATACCATAGTCTATAAACCATTGGTTTTCAAGAACTTTAACAATTACTTTATTACCCCATCTACTATATACTGGTTTATTCATTATCTCATACATTTTATCTGCATAACCTGATTCACGGAGCCACTCGGCAATTAAGTCTCTAGCTTCACTTACAGGTTTTCCTACTATAAGGGCCTTTATTGCAGCTTTCACATAGTTTCTAGCATTATCGTCAATAATATCGGTTAATACTCTATCAGCCACTTCCTGTACTATTACTCCTTGTTTAAACTCTATACTGTATACTTCTTTAGTAGCTTCATCTAAAGCATCTTTTTCAAGCTGGCTCTTTATCCCCTTCTTTTCAACAACATCTATTGCTAGAAACTTAGATACTCCAGGCACCTCTATTACACTCTTTGGCTTAAGCTCTTCTATATCTATACCAAGTTTATCCAGAAGATCCTTTTCTTTCTCGATAATCTCCTTTAAAGCAATATAGTCGTAGGGAGCATGAGCTGGAACACTCATTACTATCCCAGTACCTGTATCAGGGTCTACAAATTTAGCAGGTAAGACAGGCACTCTCCACCCAGTTGCTGGATTTCTAACCCGCAGTCCAATTAGTTCTTCTCCTCGGATTTCTCTTACTATAGAAACCTTCTTTAATTGGTGAACAAGTTTCTCTGCAGCTTCTTTGCTAAGTATCCATTTCTTGCCATCAACTATAGCTTCAACGTATACAGCACTAGGGTTTACCCAAACATTCACAGCCCCAAATACAGTCTCAGGCCTTAATGTAGCAGCTGGTAATACTACGCCATCTTCTGTTGTAAAGAATATTAATGTAAATTCTCCTATTTCAGGCTCAACATCGCCCTTGGTATCATGCATACTAACAGGTGTTCCTATAACAGGGTCCCAGCCAACTGGATGTGTTCCCTTCACTATATAGCCTTTCTCATAGAGTTTACTAAATTGCCAGTGTATGAATTTACTAAATAATGGATCTATACTTGTAAATTCCCTGCGCCAGTCAATAGAGTATCCCAGAACCTTCATAGCATCTCTAATTTTCTCGTGAAAATACTTGACCATAAACATAGGATCTTTCATTTTCTCAATAACATCATCGGGTATATTATATACTTCTTTAAATAGCTTCAGTGTCTTTGGATCTCCTTCTTTAACTGAATCAGCCATTGCCAGTATAGGTGTTCCTGTGTAGTGGAAGCC
>WAML01000205.1 GCA_015522345.1 Desulfurococcales archaeon | reverse complement strand
GTTTTGGTAGGTCTAGTAGATTAAGAAGGTATTCTTGGCAAAACAAGAAAGTCAATAAGGTAAGAATACGATAAGACTCTAATAATACTATGCTATACTATAGCCTGTGCTTGTATTCCCACCAAACGTATGCTCAGATTTAATTCGTGTTATACAAGTCGCACTGATTCTAGTATTCTAGGCATATATAATTCTATATCATCGGGTAACCCTAGCCTTCTCCTTAGTCTAAGCACTTGTGTGTAGAAAGCTCTTGTGTTACTGGGTTCACCATGATTCAGTATTATTCGTCTAGGCTTAGGCTCAATATTTCTTAGGAAATCTAAGAGTTGTCTTCTATCGGAATGTCCTGAGAACCCTTCTATACTATAGACTTCTAAGTTTATCTTTAGTATTTCTACTCTTCCATCTTCAGTTACCAAAGGTATTTCTCTTGCTCCATCCTTAATTTTTCTACCAAGTGTTCCTTCTACTTGGTAGCTAACAAAGACTAAACTATTTCTAGGATCAGATGCTAACATGCGTAAGTAGTCCACAGCAGGTCCTCCTGTAAGCATTCCGGAAGTAGCCATTATAATACATGGTTCTCCCTCAACTATATCTTTCCTAGCCTCTCTACCTTCAACTCGTTTAAAGAATTCTGCCTCAAAGGGGTTTTCATCGTTGTATATTGCAAGCATTACCTCTCTGGATAATAATTCTGGGTACTGTATATGTATTGAAGTTACCTCATCAATTAATCCTTCAATGTATATTGGTATTTCAGGTAATATTTTCTTCCTTATAGCGTTTGCTAATACCAACATTATTTCTTGACCTCTTCCTACAGATAAAACTGGTATTAGCACTTTCCCTCCACGCGAGATTGTTCTCGTTACAATCTCTATTAATTGAGCTTCAGCTTCATCCCGTGATGGTTGATCCTGGCCTCCATAAGTTGTCTCCATGATTAATGTTTCAACTCTAGGGAATTTATCATTTGCACGTTCAAGTAATCTTGTTTTTGAGTATTTGAAATCGGATGTATAGACAATGTTATGTAATCCTTCACCTATATGTAAATGTACCATTGCTGAACCTAGTATGTGTCCTGCGTTATAGAAAGTTAATCTTATATCTGGTGTTATGTCTGTAACCTCATTGTATTTTAATGTTATAGTATGGAGCAACATTTTCTTTATCTCACGTTCACCGTATGGAGGCGTTTTGCCTTCACGTTGCATTACTCCTAAATAATCTTGTAGCATTAATATGGTGAGGTCTCGTGTGGGTTTGGTCATGTACACTGGTCCTTCGTATCCATACTTGAAAAGTAATGGCACAAGTCCTGTATGATCAAGATGAGCGTGTGAAACTATTACGGCATCTAGTTCTTCAATAAGCAACTCATCTACGTCTAATCTAGGGTAAGCGTTTATGGGTGAAGATGCTCCCAGGTTTATACCTAAATCTAATAGTACTTTACTTTCAGGCGTTTCAACTAATATAGCTGAACGCCCTACTTCTAAGAATCCTCCAAGAGCTATTATCCTAACATATTGATCCTTATAAACCAATGGTCTGTGGATTCTTTCACCAGTTCTCCTTAAGAAGTTTAATCTATACTCATTCTCAAGTAGTAGTTGGTTGAGTATATTCTTGACAATTCTGGATTCTCTTTTTGGCGCACGTTCTATTACGGGTCTCCAGCCAGTTTCTGCTAATATCCTCCTTACATATATTCTTCCCTTTCCATAAGCTATTCCTGTTTTCTCTGCACGAATTACGACTTCACCTAATACATCGTCGAATTTTATTTCCTTGATATTTGCTTCCGGAGGTATTATTCTCTTTATAACCTCTATAGTTTCCTCCTTGCTTTTACGATATTTAGGATCGGTTCTAACTACTACGCGTTTCTTAATTGTTTTAGCGATATTTCTTATTACATCCGTTTTCTCCATGAGTATGGCTGGGTTTCTCACATATATGGCTATTTCTGGTCCTTCAAATTCTATTCTTGTTACACCTGCCTCTATTGGTGTATTATTTAGTATTGTTGATCTTATAAACTCTATTGATGAACTCAATTCTAGTACCTCGTTAAGGGCATTGATGTGTAGTAATCTTTAGCGTTGGCTATTTATTTTAACTAAAAAGATGCTCTGGAGATAATAAAGGTAAGCCAGGTTAATTAGGATTGTGTATTATTATATAGTTTGCTTACTTAACGGTTTCTTCTGTTATACCTTTACTTGTTATAATAGCTATATCAATTCCTTCTCCTGTAGCGGTATCTCTTCTAGTAGCTGATTTAACAGCTCTGATAGCTAATTCTACAGCTTTTTCTATACTCATGTCCTCTCTATAATTCTCTTCTATTACACCTATCGCTATAGGGGATCCTGATCCAGTAGCGGCATATTTTTCTTCTGAAACTGCGCCAAAAACCTCTAACATGAAAAGTCTAGGTCTGGTATCGAACCCTCCCACAAGTAATTGTACTATGAATGGATACCACTTATACGCGTGTAATATGTTTGAAAGTATGGATGCTATGGTTTTTACATTTACTGATTCAACATTATTTGCTAACTTATAATATTTTATTTCATTCTTTACTATGTTGACTAAGGCTTGTGCATCTGCTACTAATCCTGCAGTAGTTATCATTACTTTTTCGTCAACCTTTAATATCTTTTTAACTCTTTTATGCGCTATATAGTACCCTGCTACCGCTCGTTTATCAGCAGCAAGTACTACTCC
>WAML01000204.1 GCA_015522345.1 Desulfurococcales archaeon | reverse complement strand
GAACTGAAAGTTACCGTGAAGATGTAATTCTAAAATTTATTTACAATACTTTCTCTTGTTTCTCGTTTTTAATAAAAGGTTTTTCAGAGGAGGTGCATGTCTGCATCCTATTAATAGCTACGTGCCAGGTTTTATTCATCATCTAATATCTAATTGTATACTCTATTGTTTTCAACCTATAGTTTTTTCCTTTATCTTAGCGTTATATTTCTTTGTAATTTCGACTACTTTATTGTCTACTTTATTAATCATTTCTAATAATCTATTCTCGTTAGGAGCTTCCATGTATAATCTTATCTTTGGTTCTGTACCACTTTTTCTAACGAGTATCCATGAACGATCCTTGTACTCGAATCTATATCCATCGATTGTAATTACTTTTATAGGATCACCTAAGAGGCTGTTGAGTTCATTAACTAGTTCATTATACACTATATCTCTAGCGGATATAGGTTCTAGTAAATAGCTTCTTCTATCCCATGGATAATCTGGTATATTGTATTCTTCAAGTATTTTTAAAAAAGATTTTCCTTCTTCAATAATAGTCTTTGTTATTAATGCAGTCTGCCATATTCCATCAACCCAAGGCCCCCACCTAGGGTCTATTAGCTTCCATGGTTCTGCCGCTAAAACTATATTAGATGAACCAAGTTCTTTTACTCTCTCATGAGTTTTGCCTAACACGTATCTCTCTATATGGCCACCCATTTCCTCAACAATATCGTCTACAACTCTTCCTGTATCAATACTTACTACTACAGTACCTTTCCTCTCCTGTAGGAGAATGTAGGCATAGAAGGCAATTACTCTTTCTTGTCTTATAAAGCCGTGTAGAGGATCTAGTACAGCTAATCTATCGGCATCTCCATCGTGTGCAAATACTACGTCTGGATTGAAGCCTCTGTATACGGGTAGGAAGGACTCTAGTACATCTTTTCTTGGCTCAGGAGGCCTCGCTATAAAGTAGCCGTCGGGGTTAGCGTTAACAGTATATACTATAGCTCCCATTTTTCTTAGGACAGTTGGTGTAACATAGTATGAAGCTCCATTAGCTACATCAACTACTATCTTAGGTACATGAGTTTTTTTCTCGGGTACAAGTCTTGAAACAAGTTCTTCAATATATTCATCTATAATTTCTTTTGCATAGAAGAAGTTTCTAGCTTGTCTCCAATCTCTAGGAGTTATATTTTCTAGTAATTCCTCTATACGTTTCTCTAGTGGACGAGTGAATTCATAGCCGTCTTGATCATAGAATTTAAATCCATTATATTCTGGAGGATTATGGCTTGCTGTAACAGATACACCGACGACACCATGCCATAGACTGGCGTAAGCAGCTATTGGTGTAGGAGCTAAACCTATATAGCCGGCATCAAGACCTCCAGCCATAAGACCAGACATTATCGCTAGTGATAGAAGAGGACTTGTAGTGCGTGTATCGTGGACTATGTAAGCTACTCCCTTATTACCAATAACTTCTGCAACAGCTAGCCCAAGTTTATAGGCTAACACAGGATCTATTTGAGTAGGATATATCTTACGTATTCCAGCTGTACCAAATAGTTTAGGCAAGGCTCTAATCCCTAGACTATTATAGGATTGCCTTAGTATAAAGAATCTTTTGAGAAAATTCTACAACACTAGGTTTTTTCAAGGAGTGCATAGAAGAATCCTATAGTATTATGTCTATGAGGCCAAGCACGCATAGTTCCTTCTAGAAAACCTGGGTCATAAGGTCCTTTTAATGGAATTAGTTTAGCGTCTTCATGGTTTTCTATAAACTTCTTTATAACATACTCGTCTTCTTCTCTAAGCATACTGCACGTACAATAAAGTAGTCTTCCTCCTTTCTTCAATAACTTCCACCCAGCTTCAAGCAATTCATATTGTAGTCTAGAGAATTCTTCAACGCCTTCTTCTCTTATCCTCCACCTAAGATCAGGGTTCTTAGCTATAGTACCATCACTTGTACATGGAGCATCTAATAATACTTTATCAGCTATTTCTTCACCGAGGATTCCTGGAGCTTTTCTAGCATCAGCTTTATATATTTTCACGATAGTTATGCCTGTCCTCTTCAATAGTTCTCTCATACGTTTTATCCTAAGATCATCTATGTCGAAGGCATAAATTATTCCCTTATTCTCCATAAGCTCTCCCATATGCTCTGTTTTACCGCCTGGAGCAGCTGCTAGATCAACAACAGTTTCTCCAGGCCTAGGATCAAGTATTATTGAGGCAAGAGCAGCTGCTTCTTCTTGTATAATAATGTATCCTTTCTTCCAAAGCCTAGATTTATCGAAAGCGTATGGGCCTGGGAACTTTAACACAGTTTCTACTATACGGCTTTGCTCGACCCATTTAACTTCTTTAGTTAATTCTTCAATAACCTCTGGTACAGCAGTCTTTAGAATATTTACTCTAACGCTAATGGGGAGTGGAGTATTTAATGCATTGAATAGTTTCTCTGCTTCCTCTTCTCCAATTAACTCAATCATTTTATTAATAAACCAGCGTGGAAGAAGGTATTTCAGTTCTAGTTCATCTACACCCACTCTATCCAAGTTTATTTCATAGAGTTTGTCAATAAGTCTCCAATAATACATTCCGACGAAGGGATGGGTTTTCTTGGATATGTAGCCAGCTACTACATTACGTAGTCTTTTCTTAGTAGCTTCGCTGGGTTTCCTGAATAGTATAAGTTCTACAGCAACCCGTAGAGCCGCTCTAAGCCATGGATCTAGTATGTAGATGGGTTTAACTCCCGTGGCTTCTTCAATAACTCTATCTATAATACCTTGTTTCTTAAGTATTGCATAGAATATTGCTGTTAGAACTCTATCTCCATAATCACTTGTTATCCCATGTTTTCTGAAAGCTTCTCTTTTAGCATGTTGACTAGGCTTAATACGCTCGCTCCACCTAATAGCGTCGACTAGAGCATATAGCATTCGTTCACTGAGTTTTATACTGGGTTTCTTCTCCATAGAGTACACCCCTAGTTGTCTCTGGTGCTCCACTAGTACTTCTTCATACTTTAATACAATACGTTTAAGATAGTAGATTTTATAAGTTATAGAATATGTTGTTATCTCTTTGATAGCGTCTTTAGTATAGGGGGCTGTATTGTGCCTATAGTTGGTAGAGTTGAAGGACACTATATTCCTCATGACGTTGAAGAATGGGTTAAAAGATTCTGGGAGAAAGAACGTGTTTATGAACTTGTGAAAAAAGCTAGTTTAGAGTCTAGTAAGAAATTCTTGTTCATAGATGGGCCTCCTTATCCCTCGGGCGATATACCGCATATAGGTACTGCATGGAATAAGGCTTTGAAAGATACTATACTACGCTATTATCGTATGAAAGGCTATAACGTCTATGATAAGCCGGGCTATGATTGCCATGGACTACCTATAGAGGTTAAAGTAGAGCAGAAACTTGGTGTTAGAGTAAAGAAGGAGATTGAAGAAAGAATAGGTGTAGAGAACTTCATTAACGAGTGTAAGAGGTTTGCTTTAAATAATATATCTTCTATGACCAAGTGGTTTAAAGAACTAGGTGTATTCATGGACTGGGATAACCCCTACTTAACTCTTCGAGACGAATATATAGAAGCTGGTTGGTGGCTTATAAAGAAGGCTGATGAAAAAGGTCTATTGGATAACGAGTATCGTGTAGTCTACTGGTGTCCTCGCTGTTCTACAACTCTAGCTGAATACGAGATAGAGTATAAAGAGCTTGAAGATCCAAGCATATATGTTAAATTCCCTGTAAAAGGTAGGGATAAAGAGTATTTATTAATATGGACTACTACTCCATGGACTTTACCTTCAAATATGTTTGTAATGGCTCATCCAGATGCTGTATATGTTAGAGTGAAGGTAGGCGATGAAGTATACATACTAGCTAAAGCTAGGCTAAAAGAGGTAATGAAAGAAGCTGGTATAGAAGACTATGAAGTAATTGAGGAATTTAAAGGTAGTGAATTAGAGGGTTTAGAATATATAAATCCATTGGAAGAAATTCTTGAACTACAGAAGAAAGTGGCTAAATACCATAGAGTCGTAATGGCTCCAGAATTCGTAACACTATATGAGGGTACTGGTTTTGTACACTCTGCTCCTGGACATGGTTTTGAAGACTTTAGTGTAGCTAAGAAAATAGGTATTGAGGAAATAGTTTCTCCTGTAGACGATGAAGGTAGATTTACTAGTGAAGTAGGTAAGTATGCTGGTAAACACGTTAGGGAAGCTAATGAAGAGATTATAGATGATTTGAGGAGACTTGGAGCACTAGTGTATGCTGGTACGATAGTTCATAGATACCCTATATGCTGGAGATGTAAAACACCAGTTATACTAAGGGCTACTAAACAATGGATACTACGTGTAACAAAGTTAAAGAAACAACTTATTGAAGAAGCAGAGAAAGTTAATTGGATACCTAAATGGGCTTTAGATAGACTTCGACACATACTAGACAATCTACAGGACTGGGTATTGAGTAGACAAAGGTACTGGGGAACACCACTACCTATATGGATATGTCCTAATGGCCACAGAGTAGTTGTTGGCAGTAAAGAAGAACTTAAGAAATTAAGTGGCGTAGAACCCAGGGAACTCCATAAGCCATGGGTAGATAAAATAGTGTTCAAATGCCCTGTGTGTGGTAGAGAAATGAAGCGTGTACCCGATGTAATTGATGTATGGTTTGATAGTGGTATAGCATTCTATGCTGCAAGAGGACATCCTGAGAGACTTAGTCGAGACGAAATAGTTATAGACTTTATAACTGAGGGACACGATCAAATACGTGGATGGTTCTTCAGCTTACTCAGATCAGGTGTTATAGGATTTAATAAAGCACCGTATAGGACTGTTTTAGTTCATGGATTTGCTTTAGACGAGCATGGTAGAGAAATGCATAAGAGTCTAGGCAACTACGTTGGAACAGATGAAGCTATTGCTAGAGCTGGCAGAGATCCTCTAAGACTATGGGTTCTACAAAACACTATATGGGAAGACCTTAGATTCTCTTGGAAGTTTATAGAAGAGGTAAAAAGAGATCTAGCTATTGCATGGAACGTCTACGTATTTGCATCATCATATATGAACTTAGACTCCTTTGACCCAAATAAGTATAGACTAAAAGATTATAAAGAGTATCTTAGATTCGAAGATAAATGGATATTGTCTAGAATAAATACATTGGTTAAGAAAGTTACTGAAGCACTAGACAAGTATCTTGTCCACGAAGCAGCTCGTGAACTAAGGAAGTTTATAGTAGAAGATGTAAGTAGATGGTATATAAGGCTCATAAGACCTAGGGTATGGGTTGAAGAGAATACTCCTGATAAACTAGCAGCTTATACTACGCTATATTATGTCTTAAAAACATGGCTTGTACTAGCAGCTCCATTTATACCATTCTTTACTGAGAAAATATACCAGGAATTCATAAGATCCGCTGAACCAGGATCCCCCGTATCAATACATTTAATGAAGTGGCCTAAACCTATTGAGGAATATATAGATAAAGATGTAGAAGAGGCAATGAACGTAATTAAAGAGATCTACGAAGCTTCAGCTGCTGCTCGTATGAAAGCTGGTATAAAGCTTAGGCAGCCAATTAGAGAAGTAATAGTATACACGAGCGATCCTAGAGTAAGAACTATAGTGGATAACTATAGTGAAACAATAGCTCTTATAGCTAATTCTAAGAAAGTATCTGTAAAAACAGTTGAAGAAATAAGTGAATTGATAAAATACAGAGTAGAGCCAATATACAGCAAACTTGGGCCATTATATAAGAAATTTACAAAAACTGTAATAGAATACATAAAGTCCAACGAAGATCGTGTGGCTAAAGACATTATAGAGAAAGGAGAACATATAGCAGTAGTTAGTGGAGAAAAAATCGTTATTACAAAAGACCATGTTAAGATACTGCCAGTATATGTTACAGGCTATATAGCTTCAGAGACAAAATGGGGTAGTGTAGTAATAGATACTCGTTTATCTAGAGAAGAAATAGCTGATGGCCTAGCTAGAGACATTATTAGGAGAATACAGGTTATGAGAAAAGAACTAGATCTACCGTTAGATGCTAAAATAAAGGCATACATAGCATCGCCTCCAGAATATAAGGAGCTAATAGAGTCTAGGAAGGAATACATAGCTGAAGAGACAAGAGCAGAAGAACTAGTTATCACAGATGATCCAGTGTCTTTAGAGAAAGTTAAAGGATATCGCAGAGAGTGGGATATAAATGGAGAAACGTACGTGATAGTTGTAGAGAAGATCTAGTTCTATTAATATATTGTTTGTTCTTTTAATAAAAACTCCTTTCTCTATACTCCTAATAACATAGCTAATCCGTACGTTAATAATGAAACACTATACGCTACAATTATCATTAGAGCTACTACGGTTATTGTTATCTTCATACTCCTGGTCTCTAAGTATATTACTGCTAATGTTGCTAGACATGGAACGTAGAGTACTGAGAACATTGTAAGTGCCGCTATTTGTGGATCGCTTAAACTCATTATCTCTTTAAGCGCTATACTCATATTATCTTCTCCAGTTAGAATAGATAATGTACCAACTACGGCTTCTTTAGCTAGAAATCCTATCATGAACGCAAACGCCATCATCCACGCTTGTTCATAATTTAATCCTAGTGGATAGAGTAGTGGTGCAAAGAAAGATGCTATAGCAGCTCCAATACTTTCTCCAGGATCTTCTACAGGATTCAAGCTAATATCATAGTTTAACATTAGCCACGATACTATTGATACTAGGAATATTATTGTACCAGCTTTCTTCAAGAAGTGTTTTACAGCATCCCATGTATGCCACCAAACTACTTTAGCCAAAGGCTTATGTATAGGAGGAAGTTCTAGAAGTAGCTCTGGTTCTTCTGCTATATGTTTTCTTTCATCAACTTCAAGCAATATCTTATTTATTAGAGAGAATACAAGAAACGCGCCGATATATGCTAGAACAATTACCGCAACTCCCCCTAATCCCTTAATAGCTGATGCAAAAGCAAGTATTACTACAAGTCTTGCTTGACAAGGTATGAAAGGTACGGTCATGATAAGTCTTAGTCTTTCACGGAAGCTTGGTGTAGCTCTAGTAGCTACTATTGCAGGGACATTACATCCTAGGCTAAGTGTCATAGGAAAAACTGCATGTCCTGATACACCTATTTTCTGTAAATAAGGGTGTAGACTAACAGCTATACGAGGTGCTAGTCCAGAGTCTTCTAGTATTGCAAGGAATAATGCTACTAATAGTATTAGTGGTAGGAAGACCAGTACAGCTCCTACACCACTAATTATGCCGTCAACTACTATAGCCTGTAGAATATCTGATTGCCCAGACAAGATATTTGATATAAAATCAGCGAGATACTCTATAGCTTTCTCCATTAGAGAGCCCAAGCTATACTCTTCTAGCGCTGAAGCAATATTCTCTAAACCTACTGAGCTAAAGACTACGTTTAGAGGGAATCCAGTATTTAATGTAAATACTAGTATAAATATACCGATCAACAATAGTATAGATGCTAGAGGACCTATCACTGGTTTAAAGAACAGTTTATCTAAGAACTTGTGTTCTCCAGTATATACACGTGACTTAACCACTCCAGATTTAACTATTGATTCAAGATAGGCGAACCTCTTTTGTGCAAGTATTTCCTCAGGCGCTCGTTTAAATATTTTTATAACTTCTTCTCTAATAGCCATGATATCTTTTACAATATCTCCTTCTCCACGTTTCTTAAGCCTAGCTATAAGGTCTTGATCTCCTTCAAGCAATCTTATAGCAAGCCATCTAGGAGGATAGTCTCTAGCTAGACTAGTTGCTCTAACTAGTTTCTCAATACTCTCGATGTATGGTTCTAGTTCTCCATAATCTATTCTTAATGGTTGTTTTCTAACATTTTTCCCATGATAAACATCAATTATTTTATCTAAGAGTTCTTTAATTCCTATTCCTTTAGCTACTGAAACCATGACTACTGGAACTCCTAGTTTATGGGAGAAAGCCTGTGGATTAATGTGTACTCCATAAACATGCGCGAGATCAGATTTTGTGAAAACTATTATAGTCTTAGGAAATACTTCAAGTACTTGTAGAGCTAGATACAATGTTCTCTCGGGAATAGTACTATCTACGAGAACAAGTACTACATCAGGTTCACCACTTAGTAAGTAATTTCTAGCTATTACTTCTTCAAGAGTTGATGCAGATAAACCATAAATTCCAGGCAGGTCTACAAAGATAAGCTTGTAGCTACGATGAATTCTCCAGCCTTCATGCCTCTCAACTGTAACTCCAGGCCAATTAGCTACATGTACATTCCTCCCTGTTAATACATTAAATAATGTTGATTTACCAACATTAGGTTGGCCCATTACTGCAATAGTTATCTCTTCTAATTCCTTGCCCATACACTGACACCCCTGACTACTGTAGTAGTTAGGCGTATCTAAACCAAGATTATTCATGGAAATTTAGATACGTCTAAACCTAATAAATATATCTAGTTATAACTCATGTAAACTGTAAAGAACGCTATAAAACTATTTCATTGAATAGAGATGGAAACTATAATGGAGTAACATAGATTCTCCTAGCAATACCTCTTCCAAGAGATACTGTAGCACCCATTACTCTAACAACAATAGGCCCTATACCAGTATTTATTAAAACTTCTACAATATTCCCTGGTACAAAACCCATTTGAAGAAGCCTCTGCGACCATCTACCTGGAGCATGAACACTTACTATACGTCCTTTAGCTCCACTAGGTAATTCCTCTAAACTAACAGGAGTCGCCATCGACATACTATACTACCCCATACTATTCTATTCTTCAGAAATTTAGATACGTCTCAACTCCTTATAAGAATAGCGTTGTATATTTCATTAAACATCTTCAATCCGCTGCCCGTTAATGGAATTAATACTTTTCCACCAATACTACATTCTTTTGAATTAAGTAGTTTCCATAAACCAGCTAAAGCTATTGCACTCGTTGGCTCGACAATGTATCCCTTAGATAAAAGCCATTTAAGAGCTTCTACTATATCCACATTATCAACTACAGTGATACAGCCATTTTCTCTTATAATAGATACTATTTCATTTAAACGAGGAGGATTAGCAACCATAACTCCATCTGCTAGACTAGAGTCTCCTGAAACACTCTTGCCAGTTACAGCACTATAGACTGGGGCTACCGAAACACCTTGGACTCCCACCATTAATGGAATATCTTTTATAAGCCCTAGCTCCATTAAGTCTTTAAATCCTCTATATAATCCTATGAATAATCCACCGCTCCCAATAGGGGCAATTACTGCATCAACGTATATATCATCTTCGTATAGTTCATAGGCTATTGTCTTATAGCCTTCTACGTAGAATGGACTCCATGTATGAGCTACGTAGAAGTAACTTGGTTTTTCCTTTAGTATTTCAATAACTTTCTTAGCAGCATCACTGCGAGTAGGCGTCTCTATAATTTCTCCATTAAATAATCTAATGAGTTTCTTCTTCCCCTCTGGTGCATAAGATGGCATTACTATAGTTGCCTTCAATCCATAGGCTACAGCATATAATGCTATAGATACTCCAGTATTTCCGCTAGTGTCCTCCAATACTCTATTATACCCCAGTTGTCGAGCATAAGATAACGCTATTACTGTACCTCTATCCTTGAAGCTACCGCTAGGATTCAAATATTCTAGTTTGAAATAAATTTTCACACTATTGAATTCTTCTCCTACGGTAGGTGTATTTCCTTCACCAAGAGTTTTCAAAGGCTTTATAGGAAGTAGAGAAGTATATCTAAGAACGCCTCTTCCTTTAGGAGTCCATTCAATATCATAGACTAGATCTAGTGGATGCCCGCATTTAGGACATTTCCAGAAGTATTTATCAATAGATGAAGTATACCTACATTTTCTACAAAGAAATCTAGTCATTTCATTAAATCCCTTTTCATTTAATAATCTCAAGTATATCTGAGAGTCCTCCAACAATATATCTTCGTTCATCTATTGTCTTGACACCGTCAACGCTTCTATCTATCTTTATGGCTGTTAAACCAGCTTTGTAAGCTCCTTCATAGTCCTCTATAGTTGAGTCACCTACATGTACTGCTTCACTAGGATCTACGCCTTGTTCTCTCAATGGCTTTAGAAAGGCTTCTTTCATAGGCTTATAATACCCTATTTCATCAGCATAGTATTGTTTATCAATATATTTTGCTACACCTGTTTTCTCAAGTAATAGCCTTGTGTATGGAGAAGGCCATATCATTACATTACCTATTACTATAATTTTATGCTTCTTCTTTAATTCATTAAGTACTTCCCTTGTATCATCAAACAATAGTTCATCTGGATCAACATCTATTACTCCACGAGCTATACCTCTATAGACTATTTCATCATCTACACCAAGTTGTTCGCCTATAAGAGATCTACTGAGTTTCACTATTTCATCTATACTTAATTCTCCTCTACGCCTAATCTGTTTAACCTTGTCTCTTACACTATATATTATTGCAATACATCTTTCTTCATCAATACCAGTTATCTTTGATATACCTCTTCCTATAGCTTCAAGCATGACATCTATCTTAAGTAATGTATCCCATACATCAAAGGATATTAACCGGTAACGCCTAAAGACTACATCACCTCTCTACTGTCTAGCTATAACTATAGTTAAAGCCTCAATTAATGCAGCCATAAACAATATCGTTATAGCTAGTATAATCCTTTTTATATTATCTTTAGATAGAGAACTATAAATTATTCTTGGCGCTGTAGTAGCAGCTATAGCATATGCTAGAAGCTCTAGAAATGTATGTGGTAAAAGGAATAGAGTTAATGGAGTAAATATATCTCCCGATACCTGGTAATTACCTATTATTAACCCATATAAGAACCCCGTATTAGATAGCGCGTAGCCAGTATATAGTGTGCCTAGATACGGGATGAAAGCAGCTAGTGTAACCATTAGATTATTCTGGAAAATACCTATTGTAAGAACTAGAGGATCTCTTGGCAAATTACTTACTTGTTCTTCAAACGCCTGGAATAAGGTATTGTAGAAACCATAGTTTAGAAAACCTATGAAGCCTAGAATCACTAGTACCATGTACTCGAGAGCAAGTATAGATAACACATGCACTATAAACGGCTTATCCTTCAAAACATACACTGTATACGCAAATAAAACAGTTATTGAGAGTATAGGTAATGGATAACTAGGTATCCCTAGTGTAGAAAGGAATCCAAAGACTCCAGTTACTAGAATTAATGAAGCAATAGTATATCCTGGTTTAGCACTAAATACTTGTTCTGTAAAAGAAAAGGCCTTATCTAGAGATACTCCATAGTGTATTCTATCTAAGTGGTTATTGAATAATCTAGTTAATCTATAGCTCCAGAAGCCAATCCATAGACCAGCCGTTATAAATGTAAAGAATAGGTCTAGGAGTAGATTCGATGCATTAATTCGTTGAGTAAAGGGTCTTCCATAGACAATTCTTTCTTCTAGAGAAGAGTGTAGCCTCAAATATTTTTCATAACTCCATAGGAATATAGGGAATGCTATACTTCCAGTAAATAATGTTAGTAAGAGGGCTGTTAGAGGAGATGGTGTATTCTTCTTTATGTAACTGAGTTCGTAAAGTAGTCTATATGCGTGTTCTTTATCTTCTCTATTACTTTCCTTAACTTTATTGTATATCTCGATTACACTATAGTGTAAATGCTGGTTTACCCTCTGCGCTATAGAATATGATACATAAGATGATAAGAGTACATAAATTAGCCCGAAAATTACTAGTTTAGCAACACTAGGTATAGCTAATGACATATTTTCGAAAACATTTTGTGTAGGCTGGTTATTCACTATTACTAGTGTCAGATAGATGAATGAAAATAATGCTATAGTTAATGGGATCCCTAAGAATATGTAATAGTATGGAGTAAACTTCCTCAAGTAAAATGGCGGTTCTTCTACAATAGCCATTTTCCTACTATACCCTCGCCATCTCCTATTCTCTATTTTTCTACAAAACAAGGTTGTAATAAGGTTTAGTGATAGAATACAGTTATTGAGCCATACTATAGCTTTATGAATGCTTCTAATTCGTTAACGAGTCAAATATTTAGTTCTAGAAGTATATTATAGATTTAATCGGTGGAGTACATGGATGTAAAAGAAGTTCTTCTATTACATGGTGGAGCAGGTACGTGGAAAGCTCCTAAAGAACGTTTAGAAAAAGCTCTAAAAGATATAGAAGACGCTTGTATCCATGGATGGAGATTTCTAAAGACAGGTTCTGCAATAGAAGCTGTTACTGAAGCTATTGCGTATATGGAGGATAGTGGCTCATTTAATGCTGGAACTGGTAGCGTATTGAATGTTAGAGGTTATAGAGAAATGGATGCTGGTATTATGGATGGAAGTACTATGGATATAGGCGCTGTAGCAGCTATTAGATATCCCCGAAACCCTATTAGACTAGCTAAACTAGTTCTTGAAAAAACAGACCATGTATTATTAGCTGGATCCAGCGCAGATGACTTGGCTAGAGAGAGCGGATTAGAGGAGATTAAGGCTCCAAGCGAGTATGTTTTAGAAAGGTATAGGGATCTTCTCAAGAAGTATTTAAAAGGAGAACGAAGTATTTTTAGAAAGAACTTAGAATTAATAAACAGTCTGAAATGGTTTGATACTGTTGGAGCAGTAGCATTAGATAGTAGTGGAAGACTTGTGGCAGGAGTAAGTACTGGAGGTGTATGGCTTAAATTACCAGGTAGAGTAGGTGATTCAGCTATACCAGGTGCAGGATTCTATGCAGACAAGAATATAGCTATATCATCAACTGGCATAGGAGAAGTAATTATAAAGACTATGCCTGGTATAAGAATAGCATTCCTAGTTGAACAAGGCTATAGTTTGGAAAAGTCTATGGAGCTTGTAATAGACTATATCAGCAGTGCCTGGGGGACAGGGAATACAGGGATTATAGGAGTAGATAGAAAAGGTAGGCACCATATAGTGTTTAACACAAAGCATATTATGGTATCGTACAAGGATTCTGAGAAACAATATGCGAAACTACTTAGTAGAGAACAATAACTATTTTCTCTCATTGGCAACTCTATACAATAATATTACATGTAACTCATACCTATATTCGCTGTAAAACCATAAGTATTAGTTTAGGAGAGTAGAGTAGTGTATGTTCAGCGGATGATCTAGATGGCTAAATGCCTTGTCTGTAGTAGAGAAGATAAACTTATTACGAAAGCTATTGGTGTTTGTAGAGAATGTATTAGGAATAGATTTAGTGAAGCTAAGAGAATTATAGATGAATCGCATAGAAAAGCTCGTTTACTCCATGGGCTTCCACCAAAACCGCCTAAAGACCCTAATGGTATAAGATGTAATATATGTGGGAATAAATGCTCTATACCACTTGGCGGAGTAGGTTACTGTGGTATAGTAAAGAATGAAGGAGGTATACTAAAGTTTAAGACAGGATCGCCGTTTAAAGCAATTGGATTATACTATCTTGACCCTCATCCAACTAATTGTGTTGCAGACTGGGTGTGCCCTGGGGCTACAGGAAGAGGTTATCCAAAATACTCTCTACTACCTACTGGTGAGAAAGGCTATTATAACATTGCTGTATTCTATGGTGCATGCAATTTTAATTGTCTATTCTGCCAGAACTGGGAATACAGAGATATGGCTGTCAAAGGATCGCCTACACTGACTATAGATTCACTGGTAGAAGCAGTTAATGGAAAAACAACATGTGTATGCTTCTTTGGAGGAGACCCTGGTCCTCAGATAATACATGCTCTAAGAGCAGCTAGAGCTATGGTTGAAGCAGCTAGAGATAAGGGATTAAAAGTGTTTAGAGTATGTTGGGAGACAAACGGATTTGTAAACTCTAGTATAATGGATAAAATGACTGAACTAAGTCTTGAAACAGGAGGAATAGTCAAGATTGATGTAAAGGCATGGTCTCCCGAGATATACTATGCATTAACGAGTAGCGATGGAAGACTAGTTTTTGAAAATGTGAAGAGAGTTGCAGAGAAATTCAATGAAAGACCTGATGTGCCATTACTTGTTGTTAGTACACTCCTAGTACCTGGGTACATAGATAGTGTAGAAATAAATGGAATAACAAAATTTATTGCGGAACTAAATCCTGATATACCCTATAGACTACTTGCTTTCCATCCAGACTATCTAATGAGAGATCTTCCTCCAACTAGTAGAAGACATGCCCTAGAAGCCTACGAGATAGCTAAGAAGAATGGACTTAAGAACGTGAGCATAGGTAACTGGTGGCTTCTAGGGAACTATTACTAGCTTTAAGCAAGAGAATAGTATAGCTAGATATACTAATACCTGTAATTAATATTCTTTTGATGTTCTAACTTATTTTCCAATCCCTTTATGTAAGTCCTAGTAATTTCCTAACTTCATTTGTAGTATTTTTGCTTAGAATCTCATCTCTATCGAATACGTCTATGCTAATATTATTTATTTTAAGAGTATCGTCTTCAAGTTCTAGATCTAGAGTTATATTTACTACAGCATCTTTAGGTATTTCGAATCTTTCAACGAGTACACTATATATTTTAGCGTTGAGATCGCTTATTTGTTCATTTATTTTCTTTATATCAATTTTCTTCTCTTTATACGTGCTACGTATTGAAGCATTTATTACTCTCCTTAATTTTATGGCGTAACCACTTACTCTAACAGGGCCAGTACGTACTTCCAAACCTTGTAACACCAATATATTATTCTATTATAGAATACTATATCTTTTACTAGTGTCTCTAATCCATGAAACTATATATTGTACTTTAATATATAGTATTGAGGATTCGATATAGTATGCATTTCTTTGTGGGTATTGAGTGGGCGTCATACTTATAAATCATAGGTCATAGGATTATATTGTAATGCACAATCCCGCATTAGTGGGTGCATCTTATGAAATCATCTACTCTAGTAAAAGTACTTACTGTAGTGATTGTATTAATTATTAGCCTATTAGCTATAGTACCACCTACTCCTGAAAGACCTTATCCGCTATTCCCGTTACTCCCGCCATTACTAGCTATTGTACTAGCTATTGTTACTAGACAAGTACTTCCAGCGCTCTTCGCTGGTATATGGATTGGAGCACTAATGATTTCAGGCTATAACCCTATAACAGCTACTACTAAGACACTAGGCTGGATTATAGGTAATGCAACAGATTCATGGAATGCAACAATATTGATCTTCGACTTCATCATAGGCGCTTTCGTAGGAGTACTTTACGCGTCTGGTTCAATGCATGCACTAGCCAGGTCTATTGGTAGAAGAGTAAAGAGTGCTAGAGGATCTAGTTTTATAGCATGGCTCTTAGGAGTACTAGTGTTCTTCGATGACTATACAAACACTATTGTTGTAGGAAATACTACTAGGCCATTAACGGATAGAACTAGAGTAAGTAGAGAATTACTAAGCTATATAGTTGATTCAACAGCTGCACCAGTAGCTGGTCTAGCACTAGTATCTACGTGGATCGGATACGAAGTTGGATTAATAAAGGATTCATTTGGCAGTCTTGTAGAAGAAGCACAGGCAGGAAATATAACTGCTGCTCCAGAGATAAGTGCTTATGGTGCATGGCTTTCTTCAGTACCATTTAGATTCTATTCTATACTGGCAATAATACTAGTACTCCTCGTTGTACTAACTAGGAGACACTTCGGTCCAATGCTTAAGGCAGAGCACAGGTCTGTTAAAGAAGGCAAGGTATTGAGAGATGGAGCACAACCGTTAATGCCTACAGAAACAGTGCTTGGAGAGCCCAAGGCCAAGAAGTATACTCCTCCATGGGTATTTGTTGCATCAGTAATATTGTTGATAGTAGTAACACTACTTGGAATGTGGTATACTGGTGCAGAATCAGTGGGATACGAGAATGTATGGTGGGAAGTACCTTTTGGAGATGCTCTAATGGAGGCTGATTCGGCTACAGCACTACTATGGGGAAGCTTTATAGCCTACGTCTTCGTACTAGCTATGGCACTAGCCTATAGATCACTATCATTCTCTGAATCAATGGAGTATACTGTTAAAGGAATGTATCTAATGGTCTATGCAAACGCTATACTATTACTTGCATGGAGTATAAAGAGTGCAGTAGATGCTGTAGGTACAGCTGATTATGTAGTAAATGCTGCTGTTTCAGCTCAATTGCCGGTTGTACTAGTACCGTTAATTATATTCCTAGTATCAATGTTCATATCATTCACTACAGGTACTAGCTGGGGCACATTCGGTATAATGATGCCTCTAGCTATACCTATGGCGTGGAAACTAGCTTTATTACAAAACCCTGGAGACCTAGGATTAGCCTATATCGTAACCTATGCTTCAATAGCAGCAGTATTCTCAGGAGGTATCTTCGGCGACCACTGTAGTCCGATAAGTGATACAACAATAATGTCTTCAATGTTTAGTGGAGCAGACCACATTGACCACGTTAGTACACAAATACCATACGCTGTTCTAGCTGCTGGAGTAGGTATAGTACTGTACTTGTTATTCGCTATAGGTGTTACAGCCCCGATAATTCTATTGCCGCTAGGTATAGTATTGCTGGTAATATTACATATAGCGTTGAACAAGTGGTACTCTGGAGCAGTAAAACTACCTCCAGTAGTACCGAATTATGTAGTAGAAGAATAACCTTAGATCCAAAATAATATTTTTTATAAACAATTAATGCCTATGGTGTTTTCCTTCATACCTTCTTATTTCTTCAACTATATGGTCAACACTATGAACTATTATATCAAGAGCTACTTCGACTGCATTAGGGGAACCAGGTACTACAAACACAATGGAGTCTCCAACAATATACGCTCCAGCTCTACTATAAACTGCTATATAGCCTTCTTTCTCAAAAGTAAATCTACGGAATAACTCGCCAAAACCAGGTAGTTTTCTCCAAGAAAGTTCTTCAACTACATCAATACTTATATCGCGTGGACTAGGGCCTGTACCACCTATAACTAATAATGCATCACAGCCTTTTTTAACTAGGTTTAGGACTTGCTTATGTATTTCTCTATAGCTGTTAGGGACAATAACGTATTCTTTAATTACATAGTTTAGACTAGTTAGTTTATCACGTGCTATCGCTCCAGATACATCTTTTTTCTCTCCTTTATACACACTATCACTTACAACTAGTATACAGAAACAGGGTTTTTCCAATACATATCATTCCTCAACCAATGTATTCTATGATATCATCTAGTCTTGTAATACAATTAATATCTTTTCTAGAGCATTCGTTACTATACAATACTGTTTTAATACCTATTTTTGAAGGAGTGAGATAGTCTCTTTCAAAACTATCGCCTACATGAAGTATTTCTTTGGGCTCTACATTAACTAGTTTAGCTATATATCTATAGAATTTTGGCGAAAGCTTCGTATATCCCACTAAATGACTACTAACTACATAGTCGAAGTACTTTACAGTGCCCGTTTTCTCTAAAACCATCAATGGTATCTCATGACTCCCAGTATCTGTAGATAATACTATTCTATAGCCCCTACTCTTTAGTTCTTCGAGAAGCATTTTATGATCTTGAGAAATAGTGAAAGAATTAGCTATTGCTTCAACAAAAACCTTGTACACTCTATAAATAGTTATAGGGTCTATGTTTAACCCCATACGTGAGAAAACCATGTGTATCCTGTATAGGTGCCACATTTCTCTACGTCTCTTCTGCCTAATCATAGATATTTTCTTATAGTATCTATAGAGCATGTCATAGTTGATTGTGTAACCACTGCTTGTTAAGTAATTGTATACATTATCTAATGCATTCTTAAGAGTTACTTCATACCAGCTCTTAGAACAACCTGGTTCATAGAAGAGCGTACACGCCATATCAAAACTCAATACTTTTATAACCATATACTATACCCCTTCAAATCTATGCCCAATCCTCTATCTCCAGCATCACCTAGTCCTGGCACTATAAACCATTTGCTATTGAGTTTTGGATCAATTTCTATAGTTATAATCTTTATACTCTTGTGTTTACTTAAAAGAAACTCTATACCTGGTTTGCTAGAGATTATTGAAGCAACTATTATTTCTCGTGCTTTCCTTTCTTTCATGAACTCTATAGATGTATCGATTGTTTTACCTGTAGCAAGCATAGGATCGGCTATAACTACAGTATATTCACTTAAATCGTCTGGTAAACGAGTATAGTATGTTAAGACTTTAACTCCATTTTCTTCTTCAATACGTTTTGCAGCAACAAGACCTAATCCAGCCCATGGAATAGCTTCCCATATTCCTTCAACTAATGGTATGCTAGCTCCCAATATACCTACAATAATTACTTTACTATTTGGGATAACACCTTTTGCTCTAGCCAATGGAGTTTCAACAAATACATTGCTCCATTGAAGAAATCTACTTAATTCATACCCTAGTATAAAACCTAGTTTTCTAACAATACTCCTAAACACCATTGGAGGAGTCTCTTTACTTCTAATAACTGTAACATAGTGTTTAGCCAAAGGATTATCGATCACAATAACGTCATTACCCATAAAGCCCACACTAACTTATGGCTGTAAAAACTTATATCTTTTATCACTACATAAAATAACATCCCATACATTATTATGTAAAGTAAAATATAATTTAAACTAAGAGAATTCATTAAAAACTCCTTTTCCGTCAAAGACTAGTTATCCAACTTCACTGAGAATCCATGAAAGGTATCTTATTTTTACATAGAGCTCTTTATGAAATCCTAACTACTATTGAGAGAAGATTATAGATGATGAGCCTTGACTAAGCAAATGATATCTTGAGGTATTTTAAGATATATCTAATCACTATATCACCATAGCATTGAACCGCTCTTTTGCGTGTCCTTCCTTTCCTATAGACCGCGTGATAATCCAGCTCCAATACTGTACTAGCTTTAGCAATTTCATGGACATTACTTAACCCATAGAACCTACATATCTCCAGCATTACCCTATAATGGTCGCTGTATCTCTTAGAACCTCATCTTAGAACCTAAGGATCGAAAGCTAGTATTATGCCAGATTTTTACTGGCTTCATAAACTTCTTTACCTCTTCCTCTAAATCGTTGAATTTTGAGGATTTCTATAAGTGTGGGAAACAGTACCTTATAGTACCCATGTACTTCTTTAGCATTTTTAAACAGGTTATTAAATAAAATTATTTTTAGTTTGTAGTAATTAAGACTATAATAGCATTACAGGAGTTGTAATCTCTATGCCTTCACATGTTATTCATTTTAAATATGCTTATAATTTCCTAAAGAACCATGGAGTAATTCCTGATGTCGATAAAATAAGATTCATTGATCTGTTAATAGATGATCCTAGGAATCATGCTCCGAGAATACAGGAACTGGTAGAAACCAATGATGATATACGATTATGT
>WAML01000203.1 GCA_015522345.1 Desulfurococcales archaeon | reverse complement strand
CTCTTAAATAATATTGTTCTCTTCTCAAACACGTTCTTTCCAATGATAACTACATCCACTCCTTCTCCGCTAAAAGAGTCTCTTTCTACAGCAGCTTTTACTGATTCATAAGCTAATTTTATAGCTTCCTCCAACCCTAGATCTTTTTTATATCTATCTTCTAGTACTCCATAGGCTGTCGGAGACCCTGATCCTGTTGCAATATATTCTTCTTCACTTAATGTACCAAATAAGTCGATATAGTATAGACGAGGCTCTACATCATATCCTCCTACAATTAATTGGACAATAAATGGAGATATTCTTAGGTATACCGAGAGTATATTGCTTAAGTAAGTAGCTATAGCTTTAATAGATGGTTTTTCATTTGTTTCAAGTTCATAGTACTTCGATATAGCTCTAGCATAGTCAACTAAATACTGTGCATCAGCTACTAAACCAGATATAGTCATAGCTGTATAATCGTTTATTTTATGTATTTTCTCAACTCTTTTATGGGCAACATATGTACCAGCAGTAGCTCTTTTATCAGCTGCTAAAACAACATAATCCTTTATCTTAAGTCCTACAGTAGTAGTCTTTGTATCAACACTCTTTTTCTTTAACTCCATCTATTGTTCACCATAGTTATAGAAAAATATTCTATGCAATAGATACTTTTTAACACACTTTTAAATATTACCATACACTTAAAAACCACTATTCTCTACATTTTCATAGAAAATCACTGCTCCAAACACACAGTATAGACTCGATCGCCTATGGTGTAGCTTTTGTCAATGAACCCCCACATAATAGAGTTGCCAAAAAAGATCTATATAGGATACAATATTATTAAAAATACTCCACAATACCTAGAAAGTTTAGGTCTGGAGAAAAGGAGTACAGTAGCTATTGTAACAGGCCCCAACGTCTATAATATTATAGCCAGAGAGGTAGTAACTTCGATTAAAGAATACGGCTATGATACTCAATTACTTATAGCTGATAAACCAACTAAAGAACAAGCTGATAAACTATACACTGAAATCAGAGAGTATAATGCAGACACAGTAATTGGAATAGGGGGAGGAAAAGCAATTGATATAGCAAAATACATTTCTTCAAGAATAAAAAAGCCTTTTGTAAGTATTCCAACAGCGGCAAGCCACGATGGTATAGCAAGTCCTTTCGCTAGTTTAAAAGGATTAAATGGACCTACAAGTGTGAAAGCAGTTACACCTATAGCAATTATAGCAGATATAGATGTTATATCTAGAGCTCCTAGAAGATTATTGAAAGCTGGAGTGGGTGATCTAGTAGGAAAACTTGTAGCAGTTAAGGACTGGAGACTAGCCCATAAATTAAAAGGTGAATACTATGGTGAATACGCTGCCCAACTAGCTCTATTATCTGCAAAACACGTTATTAGATACCATGAATTAATAGCAAGCGGTAACCCCGAAGGAGTTAGAATAGTTGTTGAAGCACTAATAAGTAGTAGTGTAGCAATGTGTATAGCTGGTTCAAGTAGACCGGCCAGCGGATCGGAGCATTTATTTAGTCATGCACTAGATATTGTAGCACCTAAACCAGCTCTCCATGGAGAACAAGTAGGTGTAGGAACAATAATGATGTTATACTTGTATGGAGATCCTAGGTGGAAGAAAGTAAAGAGGATTTTACAGAAAATAGGAGCTCCAACAACAGCTAAAGAACTCGGGATCCCCGATCATATAATAATTAAGGCATTAACTATCGCTCATAAAGTTAGAAAAAGATATACAATACTAGGAGATAACGGGCTTACATGGGAAGCTGCTGAAAAACTAGCTAAAGAAACTGGAGTTATTGATTAAAAATACTACTTGACTAGCTATTTGTGTTCCTTTTCAGCACTAGTCTCTTTACTAGGTTCTTTCTCTGCTTCAGCTGTTTTAGTTTCCTTAGTAGGATGCTTTCGCTCAAATACTTCTTGTAGTATAATTTTTTCAACATCATCCTTGAAGTACTCGAATATATTGCTTACAAGAGCTATCTTGGCGTACTGTATATCTTTTCTAGTCATTATCTTAGTAGGTACATTGATTACTACCTTCTTTTCTTCAGGATCATATTCTAGTAGTACATCATCAATCTTTATATTGAGGTGTTTAGCTACTAAAGCTTTTAATTTATCCTCTAACGACTCTAGTTTTTTAACGATCTTAACTTTATAGACAAGAGTTTTACCTGCTAACGGATGATTAAAGTCTACTACTACACGTCCTCCAGTTATACTTTTTACAACTCCTGTAGTTCCTCCAAAATCTATTACATCGCCTACCCTTACCTCTATGTTTCTTCGACGAAACTCCCTTATACTAAACACCTTTATTTTACTAGGGTCTCTTTCTCCATATGCTTTAGCTGGAGGAATAACTATTTCTTTTTCTTCTCCTTCATTCATTTTAGCTAATTCTTCTTCTAAACCCTTTATAACCCAGCCTTTACCTAAAACAACTAGTGTTGGCCCATATATTCTATTGCTTTCGTAAATACCTTCTTTCTTAGCTACATCCTCATTAGTAGTATCTATTATGTTCCCGGTTTCTTTTACCTTAGCTGTATACTCTATTAATATGAAATCTCCTTCATTAAATGGAGTCATTTCTATCACTCTATCTAAGCTAACTATATACTGTCACTTGAATAAGGATTAGAAAAGATATTTATAAATGATTATGTTAGATCTTCGACGTCATCATAGGATACACTAGTTTCCATAGCTTATCTCCTATTCTATGTATATTTTCAAGTGCTTTACCCTTCTTTAACTCATGGCTAGTTATTTCAGTTGAATTTAGAAGTGCTTTAGCAACTACAAATGGTTTCTTATATTTTTCTTCAACTACGACAACAGGGTCTCCTACATCAAAGACTCCTTTAATACTCCTTATACCTGGGATCATTACATCTGCTCCACGTAAAAGAGGTTTTACCGCTCCTTCATCCACAATTACATAATTTATCCACTCATACCCCTTGAGTAATAGTAGGGTTAGTAGAGGAAAGTACTTTCCCTCATATAGAAAGAAAGAAGGTATATCATCAACAATTAGTATTTCAGGCAATCCTTTCTCAACTAGTTTTTCAACTTTCCTGAAACTAAGTGGTACATCCTGGTACAACTGCATAATCTTAGTTCTTATAGCCTTAGTATCTTTTTTAGATAAATACCATCTCCGAGGCAATGTTTTTAATCCCCCTAAAGAAACCTTATCATCTAGACTTAAATAGTCCTCTCTAAATCATAAAGACTATATAGGGATAGAGTAAAGCAAGGTGTAGTATCAGATGGTTGAAACAGCGCACAAGATCCTCCATGAATCCCTTGGAACTATAGTGTTAATTAAACTAAAAGGCAATCATTCAGTAAGAGGTAAGCTAAAGAGCTATGACCAACATTTAAACATAGTATTAGATGATGCAGAAGAAATAAGAGAAGATGGGAGCACTAGAAAACTAGGCACTATCGTCATAAGAGGAGATACAGTCGTATTAATAAGTCCCACACCTACACTATAATATTAAATATCATTAATCTACCAACTATTCAAGAAGGTGATATAAATGGTTAAAGGAACTACTAGCTTCGGTAAAATGAGTAAAGGAAAAACACATATTAGGTGTCCTCGCTGCGGTAGACATTCATACAATGTTGCCAAAGGCTACTGCGCAGCATGCGGCTATGGTAGAAGTAAGAGAATTAGAAGATACAAATGGCAGAATAAGAAAGTTAATAGAGTACGTATAAGATAAAGAACGAAAATTGTCTTCTAAAAACTATTATCCTTGCTTCATCAAAAAGTCGTTTATCAAATATAAAAAATAAAAAGGAGTCCGCTC
Organism: Desulfurococcales archaeon; assembly: GCA_015522345.1. GTDB lineage: Archaea > Thermoproteota > Thermoprotei_A > Sulfolobales > Desulfurococcaceae > WAML01. The sequence continues at coordinate 15,106 of WAML01000203.1, read as the reverse complement.
TCTAATCATTATATACAGGTATTAGTAAAAGGGGCCGGTAGCTCAGCCTGGAAGAGCGCCGCCCTTGCAGCGGGCGAAAAGAGAATCCGAAGTCGCGGGAGAGGCGGAGGTCCCGGGTTCAAATCCCGGCCGGTCCACCATTATTCTTCAATAACAAATATTCTTACTAGTAGAAAGTAAATAAGGAGTTAAACGCTAGCCTTCATAATTCTTAGATAAATAGTAGCTTGACCAATATTCTCCGTTACTCCTAGCACATGAACTATCTTCTCTATTAAATTAGTGTCTGCAATAATTACTTCATTTTCTCTATCAAGAATATTTAATAATTGATTGTTAAGTATTGTAGCTAATTCATCTATTGAGATAGAGCCTATTTCGCTACATGTAGCTATAGAAGTAATATGGTGTCTTGGTATAACTTGTTCTATTTCTCTTTGAATACAATAATATACTCTATATTCTTCCTTATGTAACAGCTTTTTTCACCTTAGCTTTCACTTTCTTTTTAACAAGACCCTTTATCAGTCCGATAGCATAGATTATTGACTCAGGTCTTACAGGACATCCAGGGACATAGTATACAGCGTCTACTTCTATACCGTTTCTCTCAAGTATTTTCGTTAATTCTTTATAGCCTCCTATAGTAGAGTACGTGTCATGCCATATACCGCCTCCTACAGCACAAGAACCAAGAGCTATAATTATCCTCGGTCTAGGAACTGCTTTTATAGCATTTATTACCTTAGGCAAAGACTCTAATGTTATAGGCCCGGTCAACAATATGGCGTCAGCATGTCTTGGTGAAGCAACACGTTTTACTCCAAAACGTTCGGCGTCAAAGTACGGTGTGAGTACGTCAAGTACTTCTATATCGCATCCATTACAACTACCTGTGTTGAGATGGAATACCCATATACTTTTCTTCAAGAACCTAGTCATGGCCGCCACCAAACCTCTTTAATATATTCTGTAAGAACATGTCCTTCCTACAATTAGGGTCTATATTAACATATTTCTCCGTTAAAGGACTTCTAGCTAATACGTAGTTTCTCTGACCAGTGCTAATAAAGTACTCTCCACAAATACTACATTTAACCATATCATGGACTACGAGTTCGTACAAGTCTCCTAAGTCATTTGTTGCAAGCTCGAATTCTCTAGAACCCGTTATAGCATTTACAGGACATACATCAATACATCTCCAACAGTAAATACACCGTCCAATAAAATACTTAATAGCGTACAATCCTTTGCCATAGCTTATCTTTTCTAGAGCATTCGGTGGACAAGCATTAACACAGGCACCACAGCCTATACATTTGTCCTCGCTAATCTCTATCTTCCCTCTGAAATCCGGTGTAACGAGCGGTTCTTCAAAGGGATATTTTCTAGTTACTCTTCCAACTCTACCAGCTATTGAAAGAGCCTTTACGAAACCTAGTCTTTTAATACGAGTTCTCTTAAAATCCATAATAACACCCCTCAAGCCCATAAACATTTAAATTAATTTTATTTTTCACACCACTATTTACGTCAATTACAACTACTCTATCTGTACAAGAAAAACAAGGGTCAATACTAGCTATAGTTAATGGAGCATCAGCCAATGGAGCATCCTTTAACATCACCTTTAACGCAGGTATATTATTGTATGTGGGTGCTCTTACCCTCCACCTATATGGTTTACCATGACCAGTTATTACGAAATGTACATCCTCACCCCGAGGAGCCTCGACAACAGAGACTCCTATTCTATATTCTGGAATCTCTATTTCTTCAGCCATTATAGGTCCCTTGGGTATTTGGTCGAGTAGTTGTCTAGTTATAGATATACTTTCATAGATTTCATCAACTCTAACCAAGAATCTTGACAAATTATCTCCATCATCATATACCGGTACATTAAATGATGCATAACTATATGCTGCATAGGGTAGGTCCCTTCTAATATCTCTATCAATCCCTGAAGCTCTAGCTACAGGGCCTACAACAGATAGTTTTCTTGCATCTTCTTTAGGAAGTACTCCAGTACCCTTTAGCCTCATTTTTATTTGTGGTACACTAGTTATTGTTTCAACTAATTCAGTAAATTCTCTTTCAACGATCTTTAGTATATCTAGTACTCTCTGTTTCTTTTCTTCATTAATATCTCTCCTAACTCCTCCAATCAAGTTTATTCCATAGGTTTTTCTACTTCCCGTAAGCATTTCGGTGGCGATCATTATATGTTCCCTAATTCTCCAAGTATGCATGAAGCCTGTATCATATCCTAGAAGGTGGCATGCTACACCTATCCATAGTAAATGACTGTGGATACGCTCAAGCTCTAATACAATACTTCTAATAAACTTGGCTCTTTCAGGAACATGTATTCCAGCAGCTTTTTCTACAGCTTGTGAATAGCATACACTATGTTCGAACCCGCATATACCACATATTCTTTCGGCTAAGAAATTGACTTGTTGATAAGTCATTCTAGTTTCTCCTAGTTTCTCAATACCCCTATGTACATGAAATCCTCTATATCTCACGTCAACTACTCTCTCTCCTTCAACAAATAATTCAAAATACTCTGGCTCATGGAGAGCAGGATGATAGGGGCCTATAGGTACTGCAACACCTGTTTCAGAGCCTCCGCTTAGTTTTTCACTAGTTGCTATAATCTTAGGCCGTTGATTATATGGGTAGTCTTTACGGAGAGGATATACATTATTGGGCCAACTAGGTGGAAGAATAAGCCTATACTCCTTTCTACCCAAGAACTTGAATCCAAGAAGATCTCTTGCCTCCATTTCACACCAATCAGCTGCAGGAACGATATCTACTATACTTGGGAAAACAGGTTCTTTAGAGTCTCCATAGACTTTTACAACTACATTTAAACCATACCTGTCATCGCCAAATATATGATAGAGAGCAAAATATCCATTTAAAGACCTTTCATCGACTCCTACGCAAGTCCTATGAAAACAATCCATGTCCCAATAAATTACTTTAGCTAGATCTCTAAGTTTTTCTCTAGATACAGTAATAAATAATGTATCGTCTTTTAAAACTACTTCAGATCTGTTATCAATAGATCTAACTACTTTAATATACTCGTTAACCCTTTCTTCAACTTTATTCTTTTCAACATGTATTTTCATGTCTAGACACCTACTATGTATAATATAGCAAATGCAAATGTAAACAAAATATAGACCTTAGTTAGAGTTATAGGGGCTACATCAACTCTAGATCTTGCAAGTATTGCTGCAATAACTCCATAGATCATCCAAACTAGGACAACACTTACGACACTATACACTATACTATATAGCAAATCCCCTAATATCATTGATAATAATATGAATATTGGAATTATTTTAACAAAGTACCTCTTAAGGTATAGAGAGTATAGGTATAGTGCTAGAAGAGGCCCACTTAATTCAATTAAAATACCTGATGCAAGCTCGGGCTCTGCTTCAGCTATGTCATAGGGTATTCTCGAACTTACTGTATAACTTAGTAGGAAAAGTAGTATAAACAGTATACTTGTTGATAGCATGTGATTACTGAAGATATTGGCTGTAACAGCAAATCCACTAATCTCTGTTACACTCAAGGCATAAGATAGTAAACCAATAACTATTACAAAGAACACCTCATTTACTAGGGCAAGAACTATTTCTCTCGATGCACCTACTATAGCAAAGGGATTCATAGTTACAAAAGGTATTGCTACAAAAATCGCTTGAGCAATCATGAATAAGGCTATGATTATAAATAGACTATTTACTACATCAATCCATAAACTATATACAAAGAATGCTACTATAACAAATACCTGGAGTATAAATAATAGGATTATTAGAGGCAGTAGATAGGGCATATTCTTAGGTATAACGAAGTCTTTTCCAAATAATTTAGCTAAGTCAAACCATGTCTGTAGTATTGGAGGCCCTATTCTACTATGTATTCTTGCTCTAATCTTTCTCTCAATACCATCGAGTAGCGGAGGCAACAATATAGATAGAACTGTCAATACTATCGCCAGTAATATCCTGTATACAATATAGTTGCTCACCATAAATCACCCTATGGAGTATATTACTGCAAGTAATAGTAGTGCCATAGTAAATAGTAGTCCAAACCATAACGACGCCAGTAATATCGATCTACTAAGCGATCTTTGTAACATAGCCATTAGGTTGGTGAATTTCTTTATCATGACAACTATGGCTTCTTCAGCTTTATCACTAACAATAACTGTTTTAACCATTATATATTCTAGGAGTTTTGGAGGATTTCTACTAAAGACTACAATACCTGTCTTTATCTTCTCAACCATTTTCTCTAAATGTCTTATAGCTGAAGCAGCTACTGAGCTCATGCTTCAACACCACTAAACCAGATCTCTGTTTCACGGTGTGAAAGAGCTCTATTGTACATAAATGTTGTAGCTAGTATCACTAACCCCATTAGATATACTAGTAATACAATACTATCTACTATTTTATCTATACCGATTAATAACATCAATATAGGAAGTAGTATAGAGGCTATCGCCAATAATGACTCACTAAAAACTTGGGCTTCTTCTAAAGGTATTACAGGTCTTACAGGATTAGACCTGTAGGAACTAGTGTATACGCTTATGTATTTAACGGCATAGACTATTGAAAACACTGAGGCAAAACCTACTCCTACTATTATTGGAAGTGATACTAGAGATCCTGTTCCTATTAAACTAAATGCTAGAACTACTAGAGCAAACTTTGTATAAAATCCTAGAGTAGGCGGAGCCCCTATTAATGAGAGAAAACCTATGAGCACTGGATTATAGATGTCTCTAGCTACCTGTACAAGGTATCCTAGTCGGTATATGTTTCGTGTATTCGCTAATAATTCTATAGATGCAGTATTTAAGAATAACTGGGATTTAACAAGTCCGTGGTATAGTGCGTAGAGTATTGTAAGCTTTGTAAAAATACTGGGATTCAATGGTATTAACCCTATGGTCATAGACATTATTCCATAATGGCCCATAGAACTATATGCTAACATTTTCTTTACATCTACCTGAGCTGAAGCCATTAAGAAACCATATACTGCTGTTACAACTCCTTGTATTATGAGAATTAGCGTGAATATTGTAGAATTAAGGTTTACTGTATAGTATAGCCTTAATAAGCCGTAAACAGCCATTTTAGACATTAATCCGCTAAAAAGCGCTGTAATAGGTGATGGAGACTCTGCATACGTATCTATGAGCCAGAAATGCAGAGGTATTTGAGCTAACTTAGTTGTAAAACCTATGATTAATAAGAAGGTTATTAGTTCGTTTGCCATAATATTGTACATTGAGATCTCTTGAAAGCCCATAAATATACCTTTCTCTACACCAAAGTGTATTGAGACAAGGGCTATCCATGTAAAGAGAGAAATATCTCCTGTAGTTGCACATAGTACTAAGTACTTAGATGCAATACTCCAATTACCGATTCCCTTCTCTATGAGTATTAGTAGAAAACCTAAGACTTCTATACTAATCCATAAAACAATTAATTCTATCAACGTATTTACTGTGAAGAATATTAGTAGTATAAGAAGCGTAGAATCAACTATTACTTGTATTGAAGAAATTTTACCAAACAATATCCTAAAGTACCCTTCTGTATAAAGACTTATTGCTATACAAGCTATACTACATAGTATAATAAATATTATTTGGAGACTATCTATAGCGAATAAACCCAATAATATAGGGATCCAGGGAGATAAGTATACAGCACTCCTAATTATACGGCTACGTCTAGGATTCTTATCTATAATAGAGTTAGAATACACTATAAGCAAGAACATGGCCGCCCAGTAAATGTACTCCATATACTGGATTAGATCCATTATTGCTATACACCCCTTCTACCAATAGTTATTAATGCATACGAAATTATCAATAGAGGAGGCAAAGCTACTACATATAATAGAGTATATACTATTGAGTGTAATGAAATAAGCATTATGAGTGAGTAAAGAACGTTAGTCATAGAAAGTACTAACACAATATACTCCATTTTATGGATCAAGAGATGTTTTTTCTCAATAAGAACAATGGGTTTGCCATAGTATATTTGTATATACCTTGTAGCCATGAGTATAGATACTATAATGAATAGTGCTACACCAATTACTACAGCAACTGAAATTGATGATGGAATATACTTTATAGCTACCAGTATAGATGCTAGTTTAGCAATAAAACCTACTGTTGGAGGAAGACCCATTATAGAGAAGACTGCAAGTAAGCCTCCTATGGAGGAATATGGGAGTATTTTAGCTAAACCTCTAAGTCTGTGTATAAATCTTAATCCAGTAGCATATTCAGCAAGACCTATTTCAAGGAATAATGTTGACTTATAACTCATATGTGCTGCTACAGCCGTTATTAATGCTGATAAAGTATCAGATGATTTATCAATTAAATATAGAGAGAACACTAGCATTGTAAACCCATTGCCGGCGATAGTACTATATGCTAATAACCTCTTACCATCTCTTTGGACAATAGACTGTAAGCCTCCATATAGAATAGAGGCTATAGAGAGAATTACTAGTAAGTATATTATCCATAACGGATAATCTCTTATTAACATAAACACTCTAAACATTCCATAAACTCCCATAGAAGTCATAACACCACTCAATAAAGCTGATCCAGGAGCTGGTGCTACAGAGTGTGCATCGGGTAGCCAAAAGTGGAGAGGTACGAGAGCTGCTTTAGCTATAAACCCTACCACTAGTAACGGAATTATATAGTCACTAACACTTTGTGAAATATTTTCGAGACTAGTAAAAGAATCTATAAGAGCACGATATACATCTACATACCCTGATACAACTGAGACTAGTGCAAATATACTTACATAAACCATTGTAAACAGAGAAATTTCGAAAGTAAGAGCTGAGACAAACAAAAATCTCTTAGAAGCTCTAGTACTACCTTCAATAGAGTGTTCTTCACCTATACTAACTATAAAGAAAGCTAGTAATTCAGCCAAAGTCCATGATATAGCTAGGAACAATATATTAGGTGACATATAAGCAGTAATCATTAATACAGAGAATACATCTATTACGAGAGAAAATGTTCTAGGATAGCCACCTAATCTAGAGTATAAATCAGTGTATAGCGATATTGGTGTAGCCACAATAATCGCGAGTAGAGAAAATATGAACGATAACAAATCAATTACATAGCTTATATAAAGCAAGACTATAAGAGAGCCTAAGAGAAGATATGCAATAACTTTAAGTATCAATCGTATTCTCTGGCTAACTACATTATTTGATATAAAGAATAGAGTTAAAACAATAACATATGTTATTATAGAGTTTATAAAAGAAAAATTGTATTGGGTAAAAATATTGAACAAGGCTTTAACAATACCCCTCGCTCATACTCTCGAATCGAGCTTTAGCAAATGATTCAGCTGTTCTCTTTTTAACATCTGTAAAAACTCTCGCTTCTTCACCATATATTATTGCTCCAGTAGGACACATTGCTGCACAAGCAGGCTCTAAACCTTCTCTTCTAAGGTCTCTACATAGATCACACTTTATAGCTACTCTAGCTTTTGCATCAAGCTCTGGTATACCGAATGGACAGGCGTAGAGACAGGCCATACATCCTATACACTTGCTTGAATTTACATAAACTGCTCCAAATAAGTCTCTAGTCATAGCCCCTGTTGGACACACATCTATACAAGGAGCTTTTCTACAATGTAGACAAGATACTGGTATTTCTAATCCAATGCTAGTTCTATACACTTTTATAAATGGAGTATTGTTTATGAAACCACATACAGCTTCACATGTACCGCAGCCAATACACTTTCCTAGATCTATTATTCTCAAGTATTTAGGTTTAGGCATAGTCTCCATTACTACTTCTTTTTCACTAGCTAATTGAGAACTCATATATAATCACCTTTATACATATTCATGGTGTAGGAACTAGTTTTAGAGAACGAGCTCTCAACCAATTATCTAGGCTACGGGCTGCTTTTAGAGAACTAGCGATTGCCGGACCTATTTTTGAAGGTCCATTAACAACATCTCCTCCAGCAAATACTTTAGGATTCTTAGTACGCATATTCTCGTCTACAACTATAGTATTCCAACGCGTAAGCTCTATCCCTAGTTTCTCTAGAGCTTCTTTGTCTTCTGAGGATACAGGTGGTGTAGCACGCTCGCCTGTAGCAAATATAACCATGTCGGCTTCTAAAACAAATTCTGCACCTGGTATAGGTATTGGTCTTGGACGTCCACTTTCATCTGGAGGACCTAGTCGCATACGCTGGAATTTAACGCCTTTAACTATATCGTTTTCCACAATAACTTCTAAGGGAGATGCAAGCTCAATTATGTTTACGCCCATACGCTTTATTCTCTCTATTTCATAGAGTCCTGCAGGAGCTTGTCTCACTGTTCTACGATATACAAGGTATGTTTCAGCTCCGTCTCTCAATGCTTGTTCAGCTGCATCAACAGCACTATATCCTCCGCCTATAACAATAACTTTCTTACCTGTATGCGGGGGTTTATCTCTGAATCCTAGCTCATATATTCTATGTTCATAAACGTATTCAAGAGCTGTTGTAACACCTTTAGCTTCAATACCAGGTACTCTAGGGACTTTTGATTGCCAAGTACCCGTGGTTATTAGTACAGCATCATAGTCATCTATAATCTTTTCTAGAGGAACTGTTTTCTCTACAAAATCGTCTCCTTCATCCCTTCTCTCTTTTCCAGCAAATACTTTAGTCTTTAATATGAATTTAACGCCGAATTTCTCCTCAAGTTCTCTAATACCATTAAGTATTCTCTCCCTAGGTATCCTCCATGGAGGAATAGCGAATATCATTAAACCGCCTGGTAAAGGCATTTTATCATATACATCGACATCATATCCTTTACATACTAGATAACCTGCTGCAGCTAGACCCGCTGGTCCAGCACCTATTATAGCTATTCTCTTATTTACTGAAGGAGGCTTTTCTCTGCAGAGAAACGCGAACCTCATATACTCTACCACTATATAGCACCTCGTTGTCTATAGATGTCTTGTATTTCATCGTTATACATTATTGTGATAGCAAAAATATTTAGCATTACCTCCAATTACATGTTTATGCGTATAGACGTAGATAAACTCTACGCTAGTGTATATACAATACTATAAATCTCCCACCAGATACATACGAGTAGATAGTAGTTATATAAATACAGAAAGTATAATTAGTGGGAATAACGTGGATCACATAAACTCCCCGGTTCCGGGGGATCAGTGGAACTGGATTTCCCTTAAGAAACGAGTTTTTGAGAAAGTATACATTCATATATGGAGAAGATACGATGCTATAGTAAAATACAAAGTTATACCTGTTACATCAGCTACTGTTGTTATAAGTGGAGCTGAAATAACCGCTGGATCAGATTTAAAGAGTAATGCTATAAATGGAAGAGTTATACCTACTAAACTAGCTATAACTATAATGACTCCTAGAGCTAGAGATACAGTAAGAGCAATTAGTATTTGATGTGATATAGTATATGCTATTACAAATCCTATAGGTGATATAATTAGCGCTAACAGTGAAGATGCAGTTAATTCCTTAAAGAATATCCGCAGGAAATCACTAACTCTAGCTTCTCCTGTTGCAAGACTCCTGATAACAAGTGTAGCTGATTGAGAACCTGTGTTCCCGCCTGTATCAGTTAGTAACGGTATAAAGAAACTAAGTGCTACAACACTAGCAAGTAATGTTTCAAACCTACTTATTACTGTAATAGTTATTGATTCAAGCATATAGAGTATTATAAGCCATATGGCTCTTCTTTTAACGAGCTCCGTTATTTTAGCAGTTAAATAACTTCCTTTAATAGCCTTTATAATACCACCAAACTTCAATATATCTTCTGTAGACTCAGCTACTATAACATCAATTATATCATCTACAGTTATAGCACCCAAGAGCTTCCCTTCATCATCGACAACAGGTATTTCAACTAAATCATATTTTATTACAAGTCGTGCAGCTTCTTCACGATCTGCGAGAACATGTACTTTCGCTGGACATGGTTGTACAATTTCCTTTAATTCTTTATCTCTTGGAGCAGTTATTAAGTTTCTAAACTCAATCCAACCTACGAGTTTACCGTCTTTATCAACTACATAAATATAGTTGAGTTTATCATAGAGCCCTAATTGATACTTTACGGTATACTCTTCAAGTACATCACCAACTCTTTCACTAACTCCAAAAACCGGGATTCTAGTAGTCATTACACCTCCAGCACTTTCAGGCGGGTACTTCATAAGCATTGTTACTTCATTTATTTTCCAAGGTGGGAGAAGAGCAAGTATTCGCCTCCTTATCTGTAGAGGCAGTTTCTCTAGTATATCAGCAATTTCATCTGGCTGCATATCAGACATTATTCTAGCAATTTTTGAGACTCCCTTAGAAACAACTACTTCATAAAGTATATCTTCAGAAAGCCTCCTAAGAATCTCCATATAATAGTCACTAGGTATAAGACCTAGTACTAGCCTTCTCTCACTACTATCTAAACGCTCTATCACATCTACTAGATCCTGTGGTCTAATAGATCTAATTAAATTCCTTAATCCAGTGATATCGTGTTTTTCAATATACTCACTAATCTTATCAACAAGATAATCGATGTCAATTAGTTCTGCACGAGATTCCCTAGATACTTTCTCACTATCTCTACTAGCCATTCTTCAACCACCTACAAGTCTTTGATAGAATAATCACTGTTTCAACATTATTAAAACTAGTACTTTCAAATACTAATCTATTAACATAGTTAAAGACCGTGGAAAGTAAATTGGGGTGTATCAAGGAGTGTATTTATGTATAGCTACTTTATCCAATACTACTAATGGATTAACTAAAATAGTTTCCATATAGTTTTACAAGAAGTTGTAAAAAACATCTTTTACAAGAACTATCTATTTAACTCTAGGAATCACCTTTCTTACTCTTTCCTTCAACTACTACCATAGTCGATGTTGTTCTTATTTCAGGTAGTTTTCTAATCTTGTTTGTTATAATTTCTCTTATCTTCTCTAAACTATCAGCTTCAATTAATGCAACTATGTCATATATTCCATAGACTATATAGACTTCAACTATCTCGGGTATTTCATATAATTGTTCCATAACTCTTGTTTCAGCTCCAATATCTGTTTGTATTAAAATAATTGCCTTAGCTTTAGCTGCCATGCCCAAATACCTCCTAATAGATATATTGATTAAGGTAAGATAATAAGGTTTCTCTTTAGCAAAGAATTACTTGTTTCCACTTTATTAGTGGATGAATGGTAAGTAGAGCCTCATTCTTAACATAATCACTGCGGTTATTAAACTAGTGTATCATACTATTATAATGTAAAAGCTCTAGGGAATTGGGAGACTATATCTATGGTTAAAGAGCTTAAGAAAATTGATCGTGAAATAGACAATAGCTTGTTTCCAAGGATCTATGTTATATATCATAGAGAAGATGATCCTAGGAAGAACACGTCTTTAAAAATGGTTAGAAAGGGTTTAGCTGAACTTGTAGATAAACGGTATAGGTATTCTATACCTAGGAAAGCAGTTATACTAAATCCTTTTGCTAAAGAAGTACTTACGCCTAAGGATAGAGAGTATATAATTAGGTATGGAATAGTAGTAGTTGATGCTTCTTGGAAAAAGCTTTCTCCAAGATATTTTAGGGGTATAAGAGGACTCCATAGGAAACTACCATTCTTGGTCGCCGGTAATCCAGTGAATTACGGAAAACCATATATGTTAAGCAGTATCGAAGCTGTTACAGCAGCACTCTATATAACTGGTTTCGATGAAGCAGTTGAGAAGCTTATTGGACTCTATAAGTGGATGAATACATTCATTACATTAAATAAAGAACTTCTAAACGAGTATAGAGAAAACAGAGAATAGAGAACATTTTGGCCCCGGCCCCAGCTATAACCCGCATTCTGTACTACAGCTACATTCGACTAAGCGGCCTCCACCCCGGTTCACACGGCCACTCATCCCGGGTAACATAGGAGGCCTTGCTCCCCACGGGACGGCCGTTTCAATGCATCCACCACCGTCCTCAGCGGGTTACTGACTCCCTGTTGCCAGGGAGTCCACGCCGCCTCATCGCCATTCGCGTGGTGGCCATGCCGTTTCTGTGCCGTTGCCACGGCTACTCGCCGTGCCCCCTTACGGGGCCGTGGGGCCGTGGGGAGTGCGGAGTTTCCTCAGGCCCTGTAAAGGGCCCGTGGGTAGCTAGCTGGGGCCGGTTTAGCCCACTCCTAGTCTCCTCCAGTGGAAACTAAGGTTATTAAACTAATCTATGTTGAAGAAGCCTTTATTTAAATTAGATGGAAATCGTTCCCTAGTACACCCCCTCCCCACTCTTCTATTGGAGAGAACTATAGTAGTATTATAGAGATACATTATAGTAATATTAAATAATATATTGTATAAAACAATATATTTCCATAGCAAGTTTATACAAACCATATATGACATATCTTAGTATAATAAAGAAACTAATACTCCAGTAGAAATAGAGGGGGGCGCGGGTTATATACCAGTATTACCGTCTGCAGTAGAATTTATTTCAGAATTTATTTAGTCCCACAAAAGTGGTCTCCACCCGCAATTAAGGTAGTAGATACTCCCCGGTTAACAATTATCATGCAGAGAAAATCGTCTGCAAATCAACCATTGTTTACTCCCCAGTATCATACCTTAATTGCGGGTGAACCTGCTCTACATGAATTCAAAGGCCTCCTCGAATCGCATTTAAGGGGTGGAACTGGGGGGTTAACATAGACGTTCTTCCTAGGAGCGATAACATCATAAACTATATTATTGATTAGAATAGGCTGGTGGAGCTATGTATATGTACTATAGTGTTTCTAGAAAGCAGTTGGATAATCTAGTCTTTAGGCTTTTTGATAAAGGATTTTATGTTTCAAGGCATTCTTATAGCTATAGATTGTTTTATAGAGGCAAACTTGTAGCAGGTATTCATGTTTATCCCGGATACAATGAAGTTAGTTTAAGACTTTATAGAGTATATAGTGATGTAGTTAGAGAAGTAGCAGATACTATTTTATCTATAGTTAAAGAGGTTTTCAAAGACTATAGAGTAGAAGTATCTTGGTTTCCACCGGAAAATAGGTGATTTAATTGACTTTAAGAATAGGCTTTATAGTTAATCCTATAGCTGGAATGGGTGGTAGAGTAGGTCTTAAAGGAACTGATGGAAAAGCTTATTTAGAGGCTTTAAAGAAAGGAGCTAAACCTGTTTCTCCTCAAAGAGCTATGCGTTTCTTGGACAGTATAAGAATAGATGATATAGAGATAATTAGTGCTCCAAAGACTATGGGAGAATATGAAGTCCTTAATTCTAGACATAGAGATAAATTAGTTAAAGTAGTAGATGGCGTTGAATCACAGTATACTACAGCTGAAGATACGAAGAGAATTGCTAAGAAAATGCTAGGTGAAAATATTGATGTACTAGTCTTTGTTGGTGGTGATGGGACAGCTCGAGATATACTAGATGCAGTAGACATGAAAATAGTGGTCCTAGGTGTTCCAAGCGGTGTAAAAATATATAGTGCAGTATTTGCTGTATCACCTGAAGCAGCAGCTAGAGTCATTGAAGCTATGTATAGAGGCAATATAGTTGTTGTTGAGAGAGAAGTACTTGATATAGATGAAGAAGCTTTTAGAAACAATAGATTATCAATAAAACTCTATGGATACATGAAGACTCCTCTTATTGAAGAATATATTCAAGTAAGTAAAGAGCCAAGTCTTTACAGCATTGATGAAGAAGAAAATAAGAAAGCTATTGCAGAGAGAATAGTTGAAGAAATGGAAAAAGACACATTATATATACTCGGCCCTGGAACAACTATTAAAGCTATAGCAGACGAACTTGGTATAGAAAAAACACTTTTAGGAGTAGACGCTGTCTATAATGGAAAGCTTGTTGGTAAAGATTTAGATGAAAAATCATTGCTTAAACTAATAGATAAGTATAAAAAAGCCAAGATCATAGTTACGCCTATAGGAGGACAAGGATTCATTTTCGGGAGAGGAAACCAACAAATTTCTTCTGAAGTAATAAAGAAAGTAGGTGGTAAAAGAAACATTATTGTAGTTGCAACATGGAGGAAGATAAGAGATCTTGAGGTGCTAAGAGTCGATACAGGAGATCCGGTAGTAGATGATATGTTAAGGAATTATATAAAGGTTATAGTAGACTATAATGAATCAATTGTAAGAAAAGTAGTATAGTTATTATCTCGAGTAAACCAATGGCCTATTGTTCTTTAATTTTCTCCTTTATAAGTTCTGCATATTCTTCAGCAGATAATAGAGATTCATATTCTGTTTTATCACTAATCTCTATTACGGCAATCCAGCCTTCGCCATAGGGATCTGTATTGAGTAGCTCAGGTTCATCAATAAGTCTTTCATTTACTTCAACTATTTTCCCGGAAACTGGAGAATAATAATCACTTGTTGCTTTAACGCTTTCAAGAGAACCTAAGGTATCACCTTTTTTAACAAATGCTCCTTTTTCAGGTAATTCTATACCTATTATATCATGTAGTTCTTTTTGAGCGTAATCAGTTATTCCTATACGAACTCTGTTTTCATCTTCGAGTTTAGCCCATTCATCTGTCTTAGTATACCTATAGTCTTTCACTATAACGTACTTCTTGTTATCAATAACAACTTCTATTGTAGAGGACATGGTTCCCACCAAAGATGCTCGCTTCTACTATATTAGCAATACTAGTATATATCCGCAATTCCTAGAGCTAAGGCAATTGTTTATAGAGTTTATTGATGAGACAAAGGTTATTTCTTAATTAATGGGAAATCGTGGATTTTGGCTTCGTACATTTTTCCTCTAACTTCAATACTGATTGGTTCTCCTACTATAGCGTATCTTGTATCTACGTATGCTTGCCCTATTCCTCTCCCGATTATAGGAGAGTATGTGCCACTTG
>WAML01000202.1 GCA_015522345.1 Desulfurococcales archaeon | reverse complement strand
CTCTAAGCCAGGCTCTTCATATAGCTTATTTAGTACTGAACTTATTGGGACAAGGCCCAAATATATATTTGATAGAGAGATTTCTGCTCCTAGAGACACTAGTGTAGTTGATGTCAGTTGTTCTAGTGTATAGTAGTTTTTGGACAATAGCTCTTTAACGAGTTCTATAATTTTTTCTATTCTCTCTATATTCATATCTACTAGATCAATAAATCGTTTTCTCTCTACTACTGGTCCATGACTTAGTATAGCTCTATACCCTTTTTCGGCAAATACTCTTATAGTATTCTCTAGACTATGAAGAGCCATGTATAGGTCTAAGTGATATGGTATACCTACACGTTTGAGTAGTCTATCGCCAAATAACGAGTCTGCTAGAAAAATAGAGTCATCGCCTAACTTTAGACCTAGTAATCCAGGTGAGTGTCCTCTTAAATCAAGTAGTTCGAGACAATCTATTTTCTTTGGAGGAGGATATTCTATAGAATTAATACTTATGTCTCTGAAAAACAATTTATTTAACCCAAGGAATCTAGGTAATGGATTATGTCCATAAGTAATAGTTTCGCGAACTAAGGGATCTATAAATGAACTAGTCTCTAGTATGTTGATAAAGACTTCTTTAATACCTAGGTTTGGAACAGCTTCTATGTGATCGTAGTGGCTATGAGATAGTAGCACTTTATACTCTTTAATACCTAGTTTTGAAAGTACTTCTCTAATAATGTCAGCTCTATTAAATCCCATGCCCGGGTCAATGAGCCATGCACGATTATTACATTTTATTATTAGAGAAACTGGGCTGCCAGGTACTATGTATACATTGCTCTTAAACTTTCTATACAAAACCTACACCTACTAATTTGGCTTAGATATCTTTATGTTTTAGACTACTTATGTATTCAACTGGACTTTGTAAACCATATTGCAGGATTTCTTGTCTGTATATAGATCTTACCTTTTCCTCGCACTGTGAATACGAATCCTTCTCCACCAAAGAAGAATGTTTTTAATCCACCGAATCTCCTTATCTTATAATCTAGTGTATCCTCCATTGCAACTAAGTGAGTATTATCTATTACCAGTTGTGTCCCCAGAGTTACTTCTTTCTCTACAATACCTCCATAAGCATAAACCCATATACCGCCTATTCCAGTAAATTTGAGCCACAATAGCCCGCCTCCACCAAAAACTCCCTTAAGCCCTCTCCAAACAACTTTATGTTCTACATTTCCATGGCTAGCTAGATAGCATTTATCGTTAACTATCAATCCCTTAGTACCATCTAGCTTTATATAGATCAAGTCTCCTGGGAAAGGGGGTGCAAGCCATAGTGTCGCATGTGATCTAGCTCTATATATATTTACGAATAATGATTCTCTTGTAGCTAATGCCCTCAATAATCCACGGCTTTTAGTACGTACTTCAACGTCTCCTTCATACATCATAAGAGCTCCAGCTTCTGCTTCAACTTGTTCTCCAGGCTCCAGATCTATTTTGAGGACAGAATACACTGGCTTATACACTATCTCATACTTCAATTAATCACCCCCTAATAATAGATATACTACTACTATATTTAGCGTTAAAAGAAAATTACTAATAGTCAAGGACTTTAAGTTAATGAATTAAAAACAATTATGAATGCAATAAATAGGTTTAGATAGTTTGTTATAAAGATTGACTAGGGATCAATAGTTTATACACTAGAGCCTGTATAACTTAGATAGAGGGAAAAGGAGTTTTAGTAAAAATAGAGAGACTTGAGAATAAAAGAAGGATGGACGATAAACTCCATTGGAGGCGCGGTTCTGTTCTAAAAGACTTACTCGATGAGCTTATAATAGAGAACTGGAACTCAGTAGCACTAACTTCTATAGAATATTTTATCCACAATGTTAAACCATATACTTCTCTTGTAATACTAGATTTAGAGGAATAGAGAAATTCTATATTGTACGAAATACTTATTTAGGTTTATTATAACAGTATATACTAAGTTAGACTATATATCAATGGTGCACCTAACTATGTCTTTACCTACTACTATAGAATATCTCGGGCTAGCTCTTACAGCTCCTAGGGAGTACATGAGGATAATAGTTGTAGAG
>WAML01000201.1 GCA_015522345.1 Desulfurococcales archaeon | reverse complement strand
TTCTTTGTCGATGCGGTTGTAATTTATGAATTTTCATACAGATCCTACTAAGTCTAATATTGCCCTGAAAGAGCTCTTTGTATATAGTTATATAGTTCTCTAAGATAATTATTAATATGCTCTATTTTCCTCTCTAAAACATCCACTCTAGCCTCCAGACGAACAACTCTTTCTCTTAACTCCATTATATCAGCAGTACTCATTACAATTACACCACACATAAAGTATTTTTATCTTTCTTCGATAACGTATCCTACTAGAAAGAATATAAACGTTACTATTACGTCATTATATACTGTAGTAGATCTTTATGATTGATACCATTTGTTATTCATATGTGCAAACCTTATATACCAAGTCGTATGAGATATTAGTAGACTCGCCAATACTTCAAGGTGAAATGTATTGAGTGAAAAACCTACAGCTGCATGGGTTCTATCTTTAATAGGAGGAATTCTAGGACTAATAGTATACCTAATATATGCAGTGTTATTCCTAGTAGGTGCTGGCGCCGTAATAGGAATGCCAGGGATGGGGTGGGCTGTTGGTGCTGGAGCTGCAGTATGTTTCTGGTTTGTAATAGCACACATAATCATATTAATTGGAGCATTTAAGATAAAATCTGGAGAACCATCATCAGTTAGAACAGGCGGTATGTTGGTATTAATATTCTCTATACTTGGAGGATTAAACATACTAGCATTAATAGGTGGAATACTAGCTCTTACATGGAAGCCTTCACGCCCTGTACAACCAACAACTGCAGCACCTCCTCCACCACCTCCACCCTCGTAAACTCTTAAATTAATTAGTGAAAACAATTAATAAAACAAAATTTCCTTTTTCCATAACTCCTATTAATGAAGTATTAATTAGAATGACTAATCAATTGTATAAATAAGTTGACTAAGACTCTTAGGTGAAGACAACGTCTAGCAAAGAAATGAAGTATATTAAAATATTTCTAGTAATTTCGTCAATTGCATGGTTTATATCACTAATTATTGCACCGCTAACATTGCCAGAAAATACGGTTATACTGGGAGACGAAGGTAGAGCAAATATAGTGGATTACGCTGGCTTATGGAATAAGCTACCATTGTATCATAGGATAGTATATTTCATAGGGGATCTTGGATGCCATCAAAAGGCCTCTAGATCATTTTATATTAATAGTAACCAAATGCCTGTATGTAGTAGATGTACAGGAATTTTCTTAGGAATAGCTATTGTATTGCCACTATTTTATTTTCTCGAGTACTTCCGGAGTACCATCTATAAGGCTATTGTAGAAAATCTATTTTCTAAACATAGGACTTTATTTATTCTTTTATACATATTATTTACAGCACCACTAGTAGCCGATGGACTAACGCAGACTCTAGGTTTGAGGGAAAGTACCAACTTAATAAGGTTTATTACGGGGCTTATGTTTTCTAGCATAAATTCTATAGTTTTCTATCATTACTTACTTGAAGAAGGTAGTCTATGACTTCGGTATTTCTATAATCATTTTACTCTCGCTAATGCGTTTTAATCTCTCTAATATTATCTTTACCATGCTCCTAAGAATCTTATCATTATCATAGTCGTTGACTATTTCTTTTAATTCATTAACACTCTTTTTCCTAAGTTTCTTTACTTCTTGAATGAGAAGGGGCATTGCTCTTACAATATTATCTACAATAGTTATATCTGCTGTTCTAGCTGTTCTAGAGAAGGGGTTTAAGTCTACAGCGATTACTTTCTTACCCATTTTCTTCAATGCTTCAGTTCTATCGCCATCTTCCAGTGGAACAAAAACTACATCTGCTATCAATATACCGCGAGGACTAACTCGTCTACGTTCACTAAAGAGCTCTGGTATAGTTGCGGACGCATCTTCTCCGACTCCAAGTACTTCTTTTGCTCCATATTCTCTAAGTAAATTAGCTATAGCTTCTTCTCTTTCGCGTGTCCTATAGAATAGGTTTACTTCGATTTTAGCATTAACTATTTCAGCTAATTCAACAATCTCCTTTGGCACTAGAGCAACTGTATTGCCATTTACAGAGATAACGGGATACTTTGCTAAAAGCAGTTGTGCAGCCGCCGCTCTAATAGCGTCTAGGGCTGGTTCATGCGTTTTCTCGCCAAGTATATAGTCAAAGGCCTCTCCTCTACCATGAGCTATTAAGCCCTGTAGAGCTACAACACCTTTTTCATAGCCTTCAACAATTTTTTCTCTAATTAAGAGGCTTTCTCTACGTGGGTGATTAGGGGGTATCTTCAATTTCAACACCACTATAGTCTATTCTTGATACTATATAGTAATATCCTTTATTTACAAGAATACTTGTTATATCATCCAGCCTATCTTTGTCGAGGACGATAACTAGTACTC